>JASFUN010000292.1:0-3660 GCA_050050255.1 Anaerolineales bacterium
TCCAACGACATGCGACAAAAGGCGGCTGCATAAGTCCGCCGGATTAATCGACAGGAGGGCTGCCGCCCTGCTCCGGCTTTGCGCCAGTCATCCGGGGTAAAGGTGATTATCATGATGAATTCATTGGTCGAGGATCGCCGCCATGCTGGAGCAGGATGGGTCCGGATTGCGATCATTGCGGCTTATGCAAGCGGCGTGATCGCCGCCATGGGCCTGGTTTTCCTGGTTGTATTCTTTTCTGGCTTCCCCGGCTTTGGCTTACTTAATGATCTGGCGGTCATCCTTCACTACCTGCTGCTGCTCCCGATTATGATCCTCATCCACAAGATGCTTGGATCAACCGGCGAGAAGATGCACATCCTGACCCGGGTGGTCGGCTTGACGGGTGTCATCGCCGTCATCGTGCTGCAATCCTTGCTTGTGCTGGGATTGATGCCATTTCGCCGGCAAATCATGCTGGTTATCCCTGCATTCTTGCTCTGCATGGTCTGGTTTGTCTTGGCTGAAAGGATGGGAAGGTCGGGAAGCTTCCTGCCCAAAGGAATCACCCTCAGCATTATGGCCGGGTTGGTCCTGGGATACCCGCTCTGGGCATTCAAACTAGCCAGGAATCTGGAGACAGAATTGGAAGGAGGTTCATTATGAACACTGCCAGGGTTTTTCTCACCTGTTATGACAAAGGGGTTACGCGCGCTGCGCAGACCGCGGATGGCGACTGGGACGTGCAAAGGCTTATGCCTGAATTGGAGGTGACCTGCCTTGCAGAAGACCCCTCTGACCCGAACGTCATTTATGCCGGCACAAAGCAAAACGGTGTCTACCGGTCGACAGATCGCGGCGAAAACTGGGGGGTTCTGGGGATGGCCGGACAGGTTGTAAAATCCCTGGCAGTCAATGCGCATGATTCCAGGATTATCTACGCCGGCTCGAAACCTGCCCTGCTGTTCCGCTCCAGCGATGGGGGCGAAACCTGGGAAGAGCTTAGTGGTTTTCGAGATATCCCCAATCGTTGGTGGTGGTTCTCGCCGGCGGAACCACCAGACCGCCGTCCTTACGTGATCGCCATCGCCTCATCACCGACTGATCGGGATGTTCTCCTCGCTGGGGTTGAGTTCGGCGCCGTTGTGCGCAGCACAGATGGGGGAGAGACCTGGTCGCGCCACCTGGGCGGTTCGTTGCGTGATTGTCATTCGCTCAAGTTCCATCACGAAAACGGCGCCTGGGCTTATGAGGCCGGGGGCAGCGGAGGCGGCGCATCCGCCAGCAAAGATGGAGGGGTAACTTGGCAGAAAGCCAAGCGAGGCTTGGCCGCCTCGTATGGGATCGTATGTGCAGCCGATCCGATCAAACCAGAAGTCTGGTATGTCTGCATCGGCAAAAGCCCCATGAACGCTTTCGGGGACAACCCGGATGTGTACCTGTATCGGTCTTCTGGAGGTGCAGGATGGGAGCCTATCGGATGGGCGCCTCACCCCCTCCACGAAACACCGACGACGCTAGTTAGCCCACCCGGACACACCGGTCAACTGTACGCCGGCTTGAAGAACGGGGATGTCTGGCACACAGCGGATTACGGTGAGAGCTGGCAGAGGATGCCCTTCAATCTCGGCGGGATCTGGCACTCCATGCTCGTGCTTACAGGGAGCTGATCCGATGACGAAAGCGGAGGTGAAAAAGCTGGTTCCAAAAGGAGAGCTAGTCTTCATCGTTTTGGTCTTGTTTTCGTATGCGGGCATGGCGCTGCACAACTATGTTGAGTTACCTGGAATGTCCCCGTTGAACCCGCAATATCTGCTGCCTATCGCCATCTATGTGATCCTGACTGTCGCTTGGCTGCGTCCTAACAATCGTCGCCGCTGGACCTGGCTCACATTCCTCTGGGGTGTCATCCAGCTTTTCGTCGGCGCAGGTCTTTCCGTGCTGCCTTTATCTATATGGCCCTTCTACCCCGAGCAATCCACCCGACATTACCTTGTCCACGCTGCATATGGGATCGCCCAGATACCCTTGCTCAGCTACACGGGCGCCCTTCTGATGAGGCCCCAATGGGCCCGTGGCGGTGATATTCAGCGAAATCAGACCAGATGAGGGTAAAATAGTATCTCCAGATATCACTCTGTGACGATTATGAGAGCAACTTGAATGTCAACCACTACGGCTGCACCCGGTAGCGTTGTATGGGGCAGAGCTGCCCGCATCCTTTGGGGCATCCTGGCTCTCGCGGCGATCATCATGCTCATCTCCTCGCTGCCCGGGTATTCGGTACGCATCGGTGGGAGATTAGCCCACGTTCCTGCTGGCCAAACGTCTGACATTGACAAGCTCCTGGCAACTCTTGGCGCAGCTGCATCGCTCTTCTCCGTGCTGCTCTCCTTGACCCTCTCCTACCTGCTGTTCAGATATCGCTTTGACAAGCCGCTCCCGATCGCACTTTCAATTTACCTTCTGATTTACGGTATCGTTATGGCCGGCCCCTTAGAATCCTGGGCTTACTACTGGCTGGAAAGCGCTGACTTCATCGTTTCCATCCAGGGCATTTTACTGGGCATTCCCACATTCTTACTTCTCGCCCTCTTCCCTGATGGGCGATTCCGCCCATCCTGGATGCGTTGGGTGGTCATCCTCTCGATCCCGTGGGGGGTCTCATTTCTATTTATTCCGCCTCTCAACGGGGAGTATTATGCACGCGACCCTTTGCTGCTTGGAGGCCTGGCGGTCGGTTTTATCCTGACGATGATATTGGGCATTTACGCACAGGTATACCGTTACAGAAACGTCTCTACTCATGAACAGCGCCAGCAAACCAAATGGGCTGTTTTCGGTTTTAGCCTGTGGATCGCCTACATGCTGATTTCCAGTGTGCCCTATTTTTACCTGACCGGCCTGGGTCCCGGTGAGTCAGCCCCATGGTGGACCGGACTAAGCGAGCTGGGATGGTGGCTTTCTCTGAACATCATACCGGTCACGCTGACTATCGCGACCCTGCGCTTCCGGCTATGGAACGTTGACCGGGTCATCAACCGCACATTGGTCTACACGGCGCTCACCGCTTCGATCATCGTCGTCTATGCCCTGCTCGTAGGCGGCTTGAGTTTGCTCTTTCAGACAAGCGGTCGCCGTTGGATGCCGCTTCTGGCGACTGGCCTGGCAGCCGTATTATTCCAACCAATGCGCTCGCGCATGCAGGGTTTTGTCAACCGCATGATGTACGGTGAGCGTGATGACCCTAGCGCTGTTTTGGCAAAGCTTGGAGACCGGCTTGAGAAAACCGGTGCGCCGGAGAAAACGCTAAAAGCGATCGTGCAAACGATCGCCCAGGCGCTCAAGCTGCCCTACGCTGCTATCGAATGGGGCGAGAGCGGGGAGACGGTCACGAGCTACGGACTCCCCCAGGTGGACATCGAGGTTTTTCCGCTGCGATATCAAGGTCAGGTGGTCGGACGACTACGCGTAGCGCCACGGGCCCCGGGTGAGCCGCTCTCGGAAAAGGACCACCAGCTGCTCGAGAATTTCGCCCGTCAGGCCGGCGCGGTCGTCTACAATGCCCGGCTGACATCCGACCTGCTGCAAGCGCGCGAGCACCTTGTGAGCTCCCGCGAGGAAGAACGGCGCCGCATCCGGCGCGATTTACACGACGGCCTCGGCCCTGAGCTTGCCAGC
>JASFUN010000293.1:0-3658 GCA_050050255.1 Anaerolineales bacterium
GGGGCGGACGAGGCTCTTCCCCACGTCATGGAGCAGAGCGGCCACAAGTAAATCCGGGTTGTCGTGACCTTGATTGAACAGCGATTGGCAAACTCTTATGCTGTGAACCTGGTCGGCAGGGCTCATACGCTCGAAAAGTGGTATGAGCGCATCGGGCAGGTGGGAGTAGGCAATCTGCAGGTCTTGGGGGGCAGGTTTCAATAAGATCGATTGGAAGAACTGCCTGACTCGGTAGAGCATTGGTTTCATTCGTCAGCCCACATTCACAGTTGCTTGATCGGGGTCGACCCTATCGCCAGAATTGGAATGACCTGAAGCCCTCGAATACAAGCACGAAATCTAAGCCGAGGATGGAGCCGGTCCAACTTACCAGGGACCAGAAGTAGTCCCCAATTGGCGTGTAGAGCAGCAAAATGAGAACGAGAAAAAACCCGATCGAGCCAAACCTGCGAGCTTCGTAAATGATATTTGCAGGCAGGAAGGGTTCTAATATTCCATACCCGTCGAGTGGTGGGATGGGGATCAAGTTTAGGAACAGCGCAGAAATCTGAAGGAAGGCAAGCAGCGCCATACCCGACCAGAAGGCACGGTGAGATAAGAAATCGCTTGATGCGATACCAAAAGAGAAGGGGATCAGCAGAACGACAGCGAACGCTGCAGTAGCTATCGGGCCTGCAGCTGAAACCAGGCTGCGCATCCTCCTATCCCAGATGCTATCTTTGTTCACATAAACAGCACCGCCCGGCAGGCCAATGCCCCCCATGAGAAGAATGAGAACCGGCAGGACGATGCTGAGCATGCTCTGCGTGTACTTGATCGGGTTCAGGGTCAGGTAACCTTTGGAGACAACCCCCCAGTCGCCGGCTACGTATGCGACAAATGCATGCCCAAATTCATGCAGGGCGAGTGATATGACCCATCCACCCAACACAAAGAAGAACAGTGGAATATCGGTTGGGATGATTTCTATGTAACATAGCAGCCCAGCAAGCACTGTAAAAAGTACGATTCCAACGAAGACGATGCTTATCTCAATCGGGACATCGCCCCATTTATATTTGGACAGCCAACTTTGCATTCCCTTTAGTCCTATGGCCACCATGCTCGATCAACACTGATCGCGGCGATAAGGCAATCTGCTTTGAGACGACAATTTTGAAAAATGCTACAGCAAGCGAACGGACAGGTTTAAAAGCTTACCATGATTAGAAGCATGTTAAAAAAAGGGGCTTGATCTCGAAATCCCCGGGTTGAAGGCGGATTATACCATTCGTCGAATGGTATAATCCCGGCCGGCCGAAGGCGATATGCAGCCCGCATAATTTCAAGTTCTTGAACAGGCGGTCACCTTTTATGCTCCCCGATCTAGAACTAGACGAAATCATCCGCATGCGTAAACCCCATCCATGTGGGAGCACGGACTGGGTCGTCGTGCGCATAGGGGCGGACATCGGCTTAAAATGTATCGGTTGTGGGCGGAGGATACTGATCCCCCGGCGTGAGGTTGTGAAGAAAATGAAAAAGCGCCTTCCCAAAAAAGATGAGGAAAGCGCCTAGAGGTGGTTGCGAACGCCGATGATCAGAGATTCGCGATCACGTTGCTGAACATGTTGCCCACACCGGATCCGAATAAGGCCAGCATGACGATTACGATGATGCCAACCAACAAGATCACCAAGGCGTATTCCACCAGCCCCTGCCCTTGAGGGGTTGTGCGGA
This sequence comes from Anaerolineales bacterium, assembly GCA_050050255.1. GTDB lineage: Bacteria > Chloroflexota > Anaerolineae > Anaerolineales > E44-bin32 > E44-bin32. Next base: position 1,720 of record JASFUN010000293.1, read on the forward strand.
CCATAATGATGCCTCCAGAATAAAAACGACTAGCAATAACAGTTCTTAGTATAGAGGAGGTGTGTAAGGGAACACAATAGTCCCAGAGTACACATCCCCAGCGGCGTGGTCGAAGGAGAAATCCAGGGTGCACAAGCTTATTGTCTTGTTTAAAGCTACCAATGACCCGACCCACCTGGAGACGCAGTGGAGCGGCCGATTTGTACCACTGGCGGAAAGAATGCCCGGAATTCGCAGGGTGTCGGTGACAAGGATTCTTGGAGGGGCGTCCGAAGCGCCCGAATTCCACTTGATCCACGAGTTTTATTTCGACAGCCTGGAAGCGCTGCAGCACGCCATGGCGTCTGAAGAGGGGCAGAAGGCCGGACAAGCACTGATGTCTTTCGCTAAAGACTCGGCCACGATCATGTTAGCCGAACACCTAGAAGAAGCCCGCTAGCGCGGCACGCCGCGAGGACAGCCCGCAGAATTATGCTAGGTCCTAACGCTCTGGAGCAATATATACTCAGTAAGGGCGCTGAAGCGAACTTACTGGCGGTCGAGGTGGAAACGCCCACCGTCGATGCGGCCGCCCGGGCTGTCGGAACTTCCCCAGAGAAGATCGTAAAATCGCTTATTTTCATCGCTGCCGAAGAGCCATTCCTGGTCATCACCGCCGGGAAACAGCGTGTGCCGCTGGATGTGCTGGCAAGTGAAATTGGTATCGCTAGCCAGTCGATCCGTCTGGCTAATCCTCAGGAGGTGGCCGCAGCGACTGGATACACCGTCGGTGCCGTGCCACCATTTGGACATAAGCAGAGGCTGGCATCCTACATGGACGCAGCCCTGCTTGAGCTCGAGCAAGTCTACGCAGGTGGTGGGGCTGCAGATCATCTCTTGAAGGTTTCACCCCGAGAGATCCTGCGGTTGAGCGGCGCGCAGGTGATAAACCTCCAGATTGGGGAATAATCATCCGGGGCGGTGAGCGTATGCGGCCGATCTCTTTGCAACCGAAAAGGCGGGTTCGTCTGTGGCTGATGCTGATGTCGATCGCAGCCCTCGTTGGGGTCGGCTATTTTGCATACCGCACTTTTCGTCCAGCCACCGGTCGCATTATACGGCTGAGAGAATATTGGGCTGACCCACAGGAGCATGCCGATTGGGCAATCAAGGCGGGCGAACGCTGTGATGAGGCTCCCTTTCTGCTCCCGACAGATGGCTACATCGGATTTATGTGGGGTGATTCCTTTCGACCTGGACACAAACACCAGGGCCTGGATATCTTCGGGCCGTCCGGGCCCGCAGGCCTGGGCGAAACACCGGTCGTCGCAGCCCATGATGGATACCTGACACGTCTGCCGGAGTGGCGTTCGGCAGTGATCGTGCGCATTCCTTCGGATCCATTGCAGCCTGATAGGCAGATCTGGGTCTACTACACGCATATGGCCGACGCCGAGGGAAACTCGTTCATCGACGACTCGTTCCCTCCGGGGACATACGACCAATTTGTTCCGGCTGGCACGTTGCTCGGCTATCAAGGCAATTACTCTGCGGACCCCGACAACCCCACCGGCATTCACCTGCACTTCTCGATTGTCCGTGATGATGGACGGGGAAATTTCCGTAATGAACTGGAGATCCGCAATACCCTGGATCCCACGCCTTACATTGGTATCCAGGTCGACGCCGCCAAGGCCGGTGGTTCCATACCCGTTTGTGACTTGACAGGCACGCGGGGATAGGGTCTCCTGTTGTGCTCATCGTCGGTTTGGATTGGCTGCGTCTGGGTGCGCAGCAAAAAACCCGGCTGCTTGAGTTGTCTGATCACGTCAATTGTATACACTTCACTCAATACGATCCCGACGGCGCATAACATTACAATCCGTTGTGCACGGAACCTGCCCCCTTTTAAACAGATGACCGGGCAGCGAAACATTTAGAAAAAGTTGACGCAGAATAG
>JASFUN010000294.1:0-3653 GCA_050050255.1 Anaerolineales bacterium
ATCCAATCGCCGATGAAGCCACAGTGTGTGATCCACGGCAAAATGATCAGGGGTAGAAGGGCGCGCTTGAGGAGACCAAAGCGATTTCTCTTCGTCTTTTTGAACCTGAACGATGGGCGTCCAGGAGAGCGAGCCCTTTCCATCATGGTGAGCGAATCCCGTTTGTTGAAGCTTGGACTTATGCCGGATAGAGGCATTATCCCGGAGCCCCCGGCGGGGTTGAAATAGCGACCTTGTACCAGATGCAGAAAGGGACCCGCAAAAAACGATCCGCCGTAGAGGCGGATCGGGCATTTTTCCAGCGAGCGGATCGAGGTTACACGGTTATTGGTCTTTGATGTGACGATCCATCTCGGTCCGACGCATAATCATCGTGTTAGGTTCCTCTGATTTCCTGGATGAGAGATCCAACGAGCGGACCAGCACCGGCACCACATCGCGCACGGCCGCGAAGATCTTGTGCAGCGGTGTACGGGCCCCCACTCCGACGGTCAGCACGACCTCATTGCTCAAGTGCATGACGAGCTCCTGGAACCTGGCGCCGGATATCATCGTGTAGCGCCATTTGCCGAACTCTACGCTCCGCTGGGCTTGTTCTCCCATGCGCAAAATATGCGAGGTCGATGCAACCGCCTGGTCCATGCCCTGGACGTCATCGGGCGGATAATTCGCCAGGATCAACCCATCATAGTCGACGACAGCCGCCCAATGCAGCTCTACATCATCCGTGTTGAGACGCCCCAGCGCGTCGGTCAGTGCTTTCACCCTCGGATCAACATTATCCATCCGCGTTCCCCATCACTATCAAAACGAGTTATGCCCTCTGCATCTAGCCCCATCCGAGCGCATCGATCATGACATACAATTCAGATGAGTGTTCAAAGACAATGCTAACAAAATTTGCAAGAACTACAAGTGCTCGCTACCGGCAGACAGATTTAAGGATTCGCTTTGATGAAACTGGCGAGTTTCAGGTTCTACGCTGAACTTAACGATTTCTTGCCGCAAGCCCAGCGGCATGTACGCTTCCAGCATCCGTTCCTGGGGAACCCCGGGATCAAGGATGTCATTGAGGCTTTGGGACCACCACACACTGAAATCGACCTGATCTTTGTCAATGGGGTTTCGGTCGGATTCGAGCATGCCCTTCAGGGAGGCGATCGGGTAAGCGTGTACCCCCGCTTTCGTGAGCTGGACATCAGCGTGCTGTACAATCTTCGCCCGCCCGCCTTGGACCCGATTCGATTCGTGCTGGACATGCATCTCGGGCGCCTTGCCGCCTATCTGCGCATGTTGGGTTTCGACTGCCTCTACTGGACGGATGCTGCCGATGACCGTCTGGCTCAGGTTTCCCACGATCAACGACGCGTCTTGCTGACCCGCGATCGAGGCTTGCTGAAGAGAAGCATCGTGACCTACGGCTACTGGGTCAGGCATACTCAGCCCCGCGCTCAGCTCCGCGAGGTGGTGGACCATTATCAACTGCGGGATGCTGTGCATCCTTTCAGCAGGTGCATGCGCTGCAACGGGATCTTAGAACCGGTCGAAAAAAGGGCTGTCGCAGCCCGGCTGCCAGCTGGGGTCCGCAATAACTACGATCGCTTTCGGATCTGTTTAGAATGTGGGCGGATCTACTGGCGTGGCTCTCATTACGAACGCATGCAGGGGTTGATCGGCAATGTGCTGGACCGATCGTGAGGCGATGGAAGATGTAGTCGACGTCGACGAAGGTAACCCGGGGGATAGACTAACTTCGCCTTTTGCCGATTTGCTATTGAAATACGCTCGCTCTGCTCTACAATCGAGCTGAATGTGCACACCCTCAGGAGGGGATTATGATCGATCAGGAAAAACCCCCCATCCCCTGCGAAGACTGTGGCCTGCGGCGGTTTGCAGAGCGCAAGCCCAATTCGCTCATCGCTCGCATCTGGCGCTGGCACACTTCGTGGTGTCCGGGTTGGGAGGTGTATCAGCTCTCGCTGGCTGAAGCCGGAGGCGAGGGCAATGAGGCCAGCCTCCAACTTTAAGCTGCAGACGATCGCTCCGACGGGCGGGGTTTCCAATTGACGACGCCGATGCCAGCCACGACCATCAACGCACCGACAACGAGTCTGACATCCAGTTGTTCGTCCAGGAAGATCACCCCTAGCGCCACGCCGATCACCGGGAACATGTAGGTAACCAGGGTGCTGCGCGTGGATCCTTCCTTGTTGATGAGATAGAAGTAGAGCAAGTAGGCGACGCAAGAACCGAGCAGCCCCAGCCAGGCCAGAGCTGTCCAGGTGACGGCCAGTTCCGGGATTACAATCGGCGCTTCCACCGTGAATGCCCCGATCCAGATGAGTAACTCGGCCGTGAAAAGCGGGACCGCAGCCTGAACCAGCATCGGTACTTCCCGAAAAGCCCGCCTGGCAAAGACTGAACTCCCGGCATAGGAGATCGCCGCTGCGAGTACAGCAGCCTGACCCAGCAGACCCGACCGAAAGCCCTCCAACTCGACATCACGGCTGAAAAGCAGCACGATTCCAGCGAACCCGAGCAGAAGCCCGAGCGCGCGCGGGACGGTCATGCGTTCGTCGGAGAGGAAGAAGTGGGCGATGATCAGGGTGAACAGCGGTGTGGTGCTGTTGAGGATAGAGGCGACCCCTGAGTCGATCATCAGCTCGCCCCAGGAGATCAGCACGAAGGGAAGTGCGGTGTTGGTCAGGCCCAGGAGCGCCAGCATCACCCAGATTTTCCGCTGTTTTGGGAACCTAGGGCGCAGCGCTGCCAGAACCAGGATCATGCCGACTGCTCCAAAGAGCAGCCGGAATCCGACAAGCGTGAATGGGCCAACCTCCACCAGCGCGATTTTGATCCATAAGAAGGAAGATCCCCAGATCGACCCCAGTAAAAGGAAGGCGCCCCAGCTGCGAATAGCCATCGGCTAGATAGATACCCTGACCTTCCTCAACTGTTGAGTGCGTTCTGGCGCGCTTTACGTTCGTTGACAAATCCCAGCAGCAGCAGGCCGATACCCAGGAATGCAAGGATCGATATCAGCGCATAGCGCAGGCCTTGAGCTTCGGCGACGGTTGGCGTCAGGCCCCGGCCGATGAAGACGTAAGCCAGTTCGGCGGCAAGATAGCCGTACACCGCCGGTCCGATGAACGAGGAGGTGCGGCCGGCGATGGCGAAGAAGCCATAGAACTCGGCGCTCTTTCCGGGCGGGGCGAACATGCCGACGCTGGTGCGGCTCACAGACTGGACGCCCGTGAGGGCGAAGCCCGCCAATGCCCCGATGAAGAAGAACCCGGTCAGGCTGTTCTTGTAGAGCACACCGGCAAGGTCATCGTTGAAAAACATCCAAATGACGGCGAGAACCATGAGCAGGAGCGAGATGACCAGGGAGCGCTTGGCGCTGATGCGATCAGTCAGGATTCCAAATACGTAAGCACCCGCAACGCTGGTTACCTGAACGATGATCATGAAGATAATCAGCTGTTCCTGCTCCATGCCATACAGGACCGCTCCGAGGATGGCGGCGAAATCAAGAGCCATGATGATGCCGTCGTTATAGATCAAGAAGGCGATCATGAATTTGAGAAATTCGCGGTATTGGCGAACGGCGCGGATGGTATTCCCCAGGCGCTTGAACGCCAATGAAAGGTAAT
>JASFUN010000295.1:0-3650 GCA_050050255.1 Anaerolineales bacterium
AGCGAGGGGGCATCCTCGACTACCTGTCCGTTCTGGACAGGCAGCTTGTCCGGAGCCAGATCGGTCTTGAAGACCACGAACTCATGTTGATCTGGTCCCAGGTTGCTCAGATCGAACTCAACCTGTCCTGCCGGTATTGCCGCAGTGTTCAGGTAAATGCCGTAGTTCTTCTCAATGACGGAGACTTTACCGGTGGATTCAGGGACCGGGACGATCGGGTTCGAAGTTCCAGAGCTGTCCGTGACGGTGAAACCGATATGCATACCTTGCTGGTAATGGCCCACGATGTTGCAGATCAGCACATAGTTGCCGGGATCTAAATTCAGCGTTAGTGTGCGCGTATCGCCTGAAGGGTACTCCTGCTGCTCATCCATCTTCTGCAGCGAAGGGTCATCCTCGACGACCTGGGCGTTGTTCACAGGCAGCTGATCGGGTGCCAGATCGGTCTTGAAGACCACGAACTCATGCTGGTCTGGTCCCAGGTTGCTGAGATCGAACTCGATCTGTCCAGCCGGTGCCATCACGCGGTTCAGATAAATTCCATAGTTCTGTTCTATGACAGAGATTTTCGTGCTCGTCCCGGAGCTGTTCGTCTGGGAAGAGGTACTCGTCGAGGAACTGGATTGACCCGCTGATGCAGCTGCGACGGTGAAGTCGATACGCATCCCTTGCTGATAGTGATCCGGCAAATTGCACATCAATACGTAGTGGCCAGGGTCGAGCTGGACGGTAAGCTGCCGCGTTTCACCGGGCGGGAATTCCTGCTGTTCATCGATCTTCTGCAGGTTGGAAGCACTCTCGTTGACCTGTGCATCCTTGACCGGCAGACCGTCGGCGGGCAGGTCCGTCTTGAAGATCACAAATTCGTGCGTCGAAACACCTTCATTGCGCAAATTAAATGTAACTGTGCCAGCAGGGACCGAATCGCGGTCGACGAAGATGTCAAAGTTCTTCTCGATCACGTTCACCATCGTGCCCTGGGTCTCATTTGCGCCCGCAGATTGTGTTGCAGTGGGCTGAGGGGCAGGGGTTGCCGTCGCCTGAGATTGGTTTTCAGCCATGACGGTCTGCGTGGGACCTGCGTCGGGCGTGACCGTCAACGCGGCGTGCATGCCCTGCAGGTAGTGCCCGGGCAGATTGCAGATGACGACGTAGGAACCGGCATCCAGCTGCACATTCACGGTCTTGGAGCTGTTCGCAGCATATTGGCTTTGCTCGAAGACCTTTGTAAGGGACGAAGCGGATTCGTCCACGATGCCGTTGTTCGTCGGCAGCTTATCCGGGGCAAGGTCAGTCTTGAAGATCACGAACTCATGTTCAGAAGGTCCCTGATTGGTGAGATCGAACTCGATCTCCCCCGGCGAGACGACATTTGTAGAGAGCGTGATCGAGAAATCTTTCTCGGTAACCTGCACTTTCTGTGGACCGGCAGGAGTCGGGGTCGCAGTCGCCTGGCTGCTGGCAGATGCGCTTCCGCAAGCTGTCAGGACCATCGCCAGGATCATCGACATTCCAATTATTTTCGGCAGAAGCCATCGTTTCTTTTCTTGACTTGCAAACATTTCAATACCTCCAGAGAATTAACTTTCAATACCTACACATCATGCGTAAGTGTGGATTCTTGTGCTCATCTAATGCGCCTCCCTCTTTCGTTGAAACTCGATCATAGAAGCCGGCTCAGTTCACCGTGCAAACTCAAGGTGAGTGAAAGACCAGGCCATCGGTACTGCGCAGTTGTTCGAGGGGAGGCAAATCGTCTCCTCTTGCTTGCGCGTTCTTAATAGCCTGCTCCAACCGGCGGTTGTATTCTTTTTGGATGATTTCTTTGAGCAGCGCCTGACTCATGGGCAGCTTACCGCCGATGATAATTTCATCCCCGGCAGCCATGCCAGGTGCAACCCAGTGCGCGGCTGATCCAAACGGATCGCCGTTCGCCGACGCGGTGTTCACCCCGGGTGAATCCTGAACCGGATGGGCGTCGATATACTCCAGCATGCCTTTCGGGGGACTCCACTCAGTCCACATATCCACGGTCGGCAGCGTATTCTTGTTAGCCAGCGATCCGTTCTGGATCGTGCGCAGGAAAAGCACCACTCGCCAGATGTCCTCAACCGAGAGGCGCGTGCCGAAATTTTCCATCGCCGTTCCATGGCCTCCCACCAGGATGCGGTAGTAGAACATGCCGTCCGAAGCGAATGGGCCAGTGACACCGGTCATCCCTGTCGCCTGGAAATTGAAGGCGTTCGGGTTGAGGAAAGCAGCCGCAGGGCCGGCGCCATCGCCGTTGCTGCCATGACAACCTACACAGCGTTCCTGGAAAATCTGCTTCCCGCGGATGAGGTTCTCCTGCGTCAAGGGCAGTGGGTCATCCGTCAGCCAGTAGCTCCGCTCGAAAGAGTTCATCATCCACACAGCCATCCAGGGCAGATCCCAGGGGGATTTATCGGAAGGCTTGCCATCCGGCCGGTAAACCCCTTGGTCACTTAACTCCTGGACCACATCGGGGAATTGGTCTTTGGGGTCATAAATACCCATGTTGATGAGCATCAGTCGCTTGGCCACATCCTGTGCGGTGTAGCGCAGCAACGCTTCTTTGCCCCCTCTCGATTGGCTGAATGCGATCAGCGCTTCTAACTCCGAATCACTCAGGAACCGGAAGCTGGGCATAATCGAGATTGGTGTTGTGTTTCGCGGGTTATCGTAGTGAGCCTCATGCCAATCGTCCGGGTGGAAGCCACCAGCCTGGGAGAGATCCGGACCGGTCCTTATGGTCCCGAAGAGATTTGGGGTTTCGCCCGGACCTGTGTAATCGCCCGGCTCCGAAACGCGGGAGTAGACGTAGTACTGGCTCGCCAGCTCATCTTGTGGACGTGAAAAGCCGCTGTGACAGTAAATACAGCCATTTGCCAGGAAGACATCCCGACCTTTGAGTTCCTCATCGCGCAGAGGACGCCAATTATCGGCCTGGGGCGGTTCAAAGGTTTTTGTGGGCAGCACAACGACCATGCTGACGACGGTCAGGAATGCCAGCATCGCTCCCACCGAAGCCATCAAAGGAGTCATCAACATCTTCTTCCGGGGATGCGGCGGCCACTGCTCAGGATGTTCGGGCACACTCGGGATCGTTGGGATCTTGCTCATGAGGTCACCTCCATGCTGGGAAGAGCGCCAGATAATTCATCGACTAGCTCACTTTCCGTATCTGTCCTCACGGTCTTGAAAATATTGAAAACCTGTATCATTCCAGAGAACACGATCATGGCCCCGAAGATCGCCCTGGCCATGTAATAGGGTCTTAACAGAGGCAGGACGTTCACCTCAGGGATACCCCTCAACCAGGACTGGCCCTGAACGAATCCGGCAATCGTCAACGACCAGAAGAATCCCAGGAAGCCGATCACGATTAACCAGTACTGCCACTCGGCGAGCCTGCGACTGTGCAGCGGCTTCTTGAGAACCTGTGGGATGATGTAATCGATCACGCCCATTCCGAGGAACGTGAACGCCCCCAGCAATGCCAGGTGTGCATGGGCGACGACGAAGTTTGTGAAATGTGTCAGCCGGTTGAAGCTCTGGATCGCCTCAAAACTCCCTTGAATATTGACGAGGAAGTAGAAGACGAATCCCGTCAGAGCAAAGCGGAGCGGCAG
>JASFUN010000296.1:0-3650 GCA_050050255.1 Anaerolineales bacterium
GACGCTTGTGTTGGAGGCAGCATCGATCTCGATCAAGTCCAGGAACGTGCCCTCCTGGATGGCCAGGCAGTGCTTGCATAAACCACACGGCCTCTGATCTAGATCTTCCTCGAGACAGTTGACAGCTTTAGCAACCAGGCGAGCGGTCGTCGTTTTACCAGTTCCTCTCGGCCCGGAAAAAAGGTAGGCGTGCGAAATGCGATCAGAGCGCAGCGCGTTTTGCAGGGTGCGGATCACATGATCCTGACCGACAACTTCATCCCAGGTCTGCGGACGCCATTTTCGATAAAGCGCTTGCGTCATCGGTTCGTGCTGCCCTTCTTTCGGTTTCTCGGTGAACACCGGCCGGCTCAATGGTTCCGTTTGTGGTTTGCTTGCCCCGAGGGTCGACGCAGCGAGTGTATCAAACGCCAACGTGCCGCGCAAGGATTTTCCAGCCCTTGTTGTGGTGCTATAATAATTGCCAGGTGCGAATCCTCGCGCTGGAGGATAAAACTATGAACTTAGGTCCCACAGAACTGATCATCATCCTTGTCATCGTCGTGCTGCTTTTCGGCGTGGGCCGACTCAGCCAGATCGGCGGGGAGCTCGGTAAAGGAATCCGTGAGTTCAGGAGCGGGTTGCGAGAAGAAGATGATGATGCCTCTGAAGATAAGGAAGAGGACGATCAGGCTTGAACTCCGCCGCCTGACAGCGTTAGCTCTTGAGCTCAAGACCAGCCTGGAGGCTGGTCTATTTTTTTGCCTCGCTCGCTTTCTCTGCTGCCGCCAACTCGCGCCCACAATTTAATGGGCACATGTGCAACGAGACTGCCGGGACCTCGAGGTTAGCCGCACGGATCGCACGATTCAAGTTCTCACATTCAACCCGGAAGCGAGCGCGCGCTTCTTCACGAACTCCCAAAACGGGGTGTTCCAGTGAGCGCTGCAGGTCGGCACGCGCGCAGTCGATCTGCGATCGAAGTTCTTTTTGCTTCTCTAGCCAGGCAGGCGCCATGCCCGCGTTTTTCAGGATGTGGAAGGCAAGCCTCATCCCCTGCTCAACGTTGGCTTGATCGGTCAGTTTGAGCGGCTTGCCTTTTCCTGGCAGGTTGTCAAACTCACCCCTTGAGATCGCATCCTGAATTCGATCCTCAATCAAACCCCGACCTGAATCTTTCTTCATACTAGATCCCCGCATCATTCCGCAATCTGTTCAAAAAGCTCAACCGTCAAGCGCTGGGCGCGGTATGGGATGCCACTTCCCAGATTGTTCACCTCGACCAACCGCGCTTGAGTCCCTGTCTTGCTCAAGCTTTGCACAAAAACGTCTGCAGCCTGCTTGGCCTCATCATCCCCCTGACCGACGATAAGCAGGATCGGGAAGTCAACGGTCTCCACCTCACTTGGGTAAGCCGTCGCCTCAATCGCGGAGACGCCTTCAATTGCATCCGGGTAGCGATAGGCATAGCGCAGAGCGAAGGTTGCCGCAGCACCTCTACCCGCTATAAAGAAGCGGCTGCGCAGCGAGTAACTGTCGTAAAGCTTGTTGAGGATGTCCGCCAGGATACGTTCGTTGGTGGCGCGATCGAATTCGCCCCCCTCGTGGGCCAGCTCGGGACATAACAGAAACAGTCCGTTTTCATCGGCGATCTCGAACCACTCCTCGATACAATCATCGCTGTCACTGCGGATGTCGGGCAGGGCGATGAACAACGACCACTGGGTGTTCGTTGTGTAGGTCGCGGGCACATGCAGGTAGTAGCGGGAGGGTTCATCGTGCCGGAACTCGAGGAAGCGGTTCGAGCCGACGCAGGCTGTCAACAGGATGCACGCCAACAGGATAAACGCATTTGACAGACGCCGTCTGGATCTCATCAATTTGAGGCGGGGACCCTGAATGTGGATTGAAGCATGGCGGAAGCATCCCGCAGCTGGATTTCCTTACCTTCCGTCCACACAGCCTTGTCAAGCCCCCAATAAAGATCGATCGTAGTGTTGGTTCCGCCGCGCGTGTGCACCTCGACAGCCCCCGTGCTGTAGAAAGTAAACTCAGGGAAGGTGAAGCGGTTCCCGGCACCGTCGGATAGCGTCCAACCGGCCATCGAAACTTCTCCACCCTTGTTGAGCAAGCGGACTGACTCGAGCTCCAGGTTGCCAGCGCCCTCCAGCCCATTGATGACGACGTTCACGGAACTGTTCGCCGGCTGCGACTCCGTTCCCTGCGGTGGGGGCTCGTCTGTCCCTTCCTCCGCCGGTTGAACCTGCCCCTCGATGGGCGGCAGCTCGATTACCTGCCCGGCGGATAGGCTGTTCGGATCCTCGATCCGGTTGGATGACATGAGCACTTCAATATCGACCCCGAACGCGTCGGCGATGTCGGAGAGTGTGTCCCCGACGCGCACCGTGTATGTCCTCGGTGTCGGCGAAGGGGCCTTCGTTGGTGTCATGGTTGGAACGCGGCTTGCGACTTGAGCCACCACGTCTATCGTCGGCGTCGGGGTCTCGCTGACTCTTGGCGTGCCGGGGCGCCAGATGCTCAAGACGAGGATGACCGTCAACGCAGACACGATGACGTTCAAGCCGAGGTAGAGTATATACTGTCGCCAGGTTGCTTTTCGTACGCTTCCCATGGTCGCGCATGATAGCACAGCTTTGGGTGAAAAGAAATTGAAACCGCCAATGCTGGCGGGATGGTGTAAGCCAACGGACGAAGCCAGAAGTCATCCGGGGAGCGTATCGTCCACGGCGTTCAATCATGGTTTGAGGAGCGAAAAATGCCCTATATCATCGATGGTCACAACTTGATCGCGGCGATGCCCGGGATAAACCTCGCGGATGCACAGGATGAGCGCACCCTTCTCGATGTCCTGCAGCCTTTCGCCCGGCGTGTAGCCCGCGATCTATACATCTACTTCGATCAGGGGAGGCTGGGCAAACGCAACAGCTTCTCGGCCGGGCGCATGCACATTCGCTTCAGCGTTCCTCCGCGGACGGCCGATGATGACATCCATGCCCACCTGCGCTCGATCGGCAAGGAAGGACCTAATTGGGTGGTCGTCTCCTCAGATCGGGAGGTCCTGGCCCAGGCCGAGCGGGTCGGTGCGCGCCACATGACCAGCGAAGCATTTGTAAATGAAATAACCGCTGAGAGCGACGAAACGCCGTCCACGCTCAAGCCCAACACGACTCTCTCGGAGGAGCAAATAGATGCCTGGGAAAAACTCTTCCGTGAGCGCGACGACAAAATTTAGAAAATATTAATGCAATTCGGACCTGTTTGGTGTATTATATGTTCAGGACAAACTGCTTTTTGTAGGTATGTGTTGGTATCACAGTTTGTCTTAGGGGCATAATCCCATCGGGACCGTGTTCCCCCCTGCACGTTCGATGGGACCCCGAAGATCAAGGACCCGCCGGGTGGTCCCCCCCACATCCGGCGGTCCTCTTTTTAATTAAGAACCGCCCTCGAGGGTGGAGTAATCTTTATTCGACAAAAGATCGTTTCAATTGGCAGGAAAGTAAACGGCTACGACCGAGACATCTTCTTCTGCGCCCGATCGCTTCGCCTGTTCCACCAGCACTTCACAATAGGCATGTGGACCTGGGCTGCCGTGAGCCGATTGAAGGATTTCCTCTTCGTTAAGCGCACCCCAGAGACCATCCGAGCAC
>JASFUN010000297.1:0-3619 GCA_050050255.1 Anaerolineales bacterium
AGCCTTCTTTTTCCAATTTTTCTTTAAGTTCTAAGAATTCTTTGAAGCGCTCTCCCTCACCAGCCGGCCTTAAGGTCTCAGCGTAGAGCTGGTATTGGCCACCGGCTTCATACACACCGATGTGTCCAAAGACCTCCAGCTGCTCGCCGTCCCGGGGCAAGTGTTCTTGAAATTCCACCTGGGAGCGCCACATGACGCAGCGGAGCGAGGCATGTTCATCCTTCAACGTGAAATATAGATGGCCGGAGGAAGGGCGGGAAAGGTTGGAGACCTCACCGCTCACCCAGATCTCCTGCAAGCGATAGTCGCTTTCAATTAACTGGCGGATATAAACCGTCAGGTCGCCGACAGACCATACCCGCGCGCTGCCGAAAAGCGAAAGAGTATCCACGGCGCGAAGCATAGATGAGGCCAGCAGTGCTGTCAAATGGATGGGTATAATCAAAGGGATATCCGCAGAAAAAGACACCAAGGATAAAGTCGATGGAAAGTTCGCCGGAAGAGCGCGTCCACGATGTGCTCGCCGCACGGGGGAAGACGTTGGCAACGGCCGAGTCGTGTACCGGTGGGTTGTTGGGCGACCGCATAACAGAGGTGCCCGGATCATCGGCCTACTATCTCGGCGGGGTGATCGCCTACGCAAACGATGTGAAGGAAGATTTGCTGGGGGTGCTCAAGGCTACGATGATTGAGCATGGAGCGGTGAGCAAGCAAACTGCGCTCGAGATGGCGCGGGGCGCCCGTCGTGCGTTGAAAGCTGATTACGGCTTGTCCGTGACCGGCATCGCCGGCCCGGGCGGCGGCACCCCTGAAAAGCCAGTCGGTTTGACCTGGGTTGCCGTCTCCGGTCCAGACGGCGATAGGGCCGCCAGGCATGTTTATCCCGGAAGTCGTGTGGAAAACAAACATGCCGCCGTTGATTCCGTGCTTGAACTGCTGCTGCAGATCATCGCTGGCGATCAAGGTGAAGCGATTCAGGTGGAGGTAAGCAGGGACAGCAAAGACCGGCTGGTGCCCATCGCGTTCACTATCGCTGGAGAGCGATACGGCATCATCGATTGGGGTCGGCGCTGGAAAGACGGTGAACGCGAGCACATGCTCGTCCGAACTCATAACGGTGAAACTGTTGAACTTGCCTTCGACGAACGCAGGTCCTCGTGGCATCTTCTCCGTAGGTTGCAGGCTCCAGGAAGTCCTTCAAACCTCGTTTAGACGATCCTTCCTGACAAAATAAAAAACCTGGCCACCTTGGCCAGGTTTTATGTTTCGTGGGTAGTCGTTATTCGCCTAAATAATCACGCAATTGGCGTGCACGGCGTGGGTGCCTCAAGCGGCGCAGGGCTTTACCTTCTATCTGGCGGATGCGTTCGCGGGTGAGGCCGAATTTCTGACCGACCTCTTCCAGTGTGTAAGGCCGGCCGTTGTGCAGCCCAAAGCGCAGGCGCAGGATGCGGGCTTCGCGCGGGCTTAATGTGGTGAGCACCTCTTCGATCTTGTCGCGTAGCAGGTTCTGATAAGCAGTCTGGGTTGGCGTCGGCGTTGTGTCGTCCTCCACGAACGAACCGAGTTCAGTGTCTTCGTCCTCGCCGACCGGGGTTTCCAGCGAGAGCGGCCTCCATGAGACGCGCATCATCCACTGCACCTTGCGCGGGTCTAAATCCATGGTCTCGGCGATCTCCTCCGGAGAGGGCTTGCGCCCGATATCCTGTTCGAGTTGGCGGGCGATCTTGTACAGCCGGCGGATGCGATCGGACATGTGCACCGGAACGCGGATGGTCCTGCCCTGATCGGCGATGGCGCGCGTAATCGTCTGGCGAATCCACCAGGTCGCGTAGGTGCTGAAGCGGAAGCCGCGGTGGTAATCGAATTTCTCAACGGCCTTCATCAGCCCGAGGTTTCCTTCCTGAATGAGATCCAGGAAAGGTACGCCGCGCCCCATGTACTTCTTGGCGATGCTGACGACAAGGCGCGTGTTGGCTTTGATCAGGTGATCGCGGGCTGCGCGGGCGTCCTGGATGTAGCCGTTCAACTCCGCGCGCCGCTTTGGAGAGAGATGTCCGTTCGCCTTGGCCAGATCGGCTTCGCTCTCATTGCCGCGCTCAATGCGTTTGGCGAGATCGACCTCCTGCTCGGTGGTCAACAGGGGGACACGGGCCATCTCTTTGAGATACAGTCCGACGGTGTCATCACTGGATATCGCGCTGAGGTCGAAGGGTTGGGAGTCATCTCCGTCTGCATCATCGCGCAGGTGGTCGGGCACCTGAGAATCATCTTCGAATACCTCGATGCCAGCGCTGCGGAAAAACGTCTGCAGGCGCTCGAGCCGCCCTTCGGAATCCTCGGCTTCGGGGAAGACGATGATGATGTCATCGTTGGTGATGTAGCCCTGGAAATCCCCCTTTTCCATCAAGGCAGCAAAGGCTTCCCTTTTCTCCCAACGTTCCTTCGAAACGCTCATAGACACGCTCCTGTAACTATAACGTTCTAGTGGTCCGTTCTGTTCAGGGATGCTGGTGTTCTGGGATGGTCACCTGGTTGTTTGTCAGTCCAACAATGATTTCAAAACAGCCATACGCGGGTCGATATCCTCTTCCGGATGTTCGCACTGCTGCTCGTTGCGGTTTTCACCGCACACAGGGCAGAGCCCCTTGCAATCTGTCCTGCAGACAGGTTGAATGGGGATATCGAGGATGAAAAGCTCCCGCAGGATTGGGTTGAGATCGAGTATCGCTTCTTCCGAGATCGTCAATTCGGGTTCAACATCTTTTTGTGGGGGGTAGACGAAAAGCTCGTCAAGTTCTGCCGTCAGGACCAGGTCAAACTCGTCCAGACAGCGCACACATTCTGCGATTGTGGAGGCGGTGAGGGCGCCATGCAGGTAAACACCCTGCCCGGTGCGTGTCGCATGCAGGGTGCCCGTCAGGTTTTGGACTTCGAGATCACCGTCAACAACAGTATGGGGTATTTCAAATTCAAAGTTGCGGCTGTATCCGACGTTCTTGTTAAGTAAGAAGCCGACGTTAAGCCGCAACGGACTACGTTCGTTCAGGTTCGCACCGCCTGGCAATTCAATTTTCGCGACAACGCAAGCATTATAGCATAGTAGAAATGTGAAATCAAGAATTAACGTTTGTACATAACATAACTGAAGGTTAGCTATGCGCATGGCCCCAGATGTAGGACTCGGTGTATTATCAGTACCTACCTGTGGCGGACAAGTCTTATTCGGATAGTCAAAAATGAACGAGCATGACGGCATCTTGCTGATTGGCAGCGGCAACCCTGGGAAGCGTGTGGAAATGAGGGCTTTGCTTGAGCATCTACCGCTGAAGCTGTGCGTCCAGGAGGATCTAGGTGATGCGATAGCGATAGCCGAGACCGGCGGCAGCTATGCGGAAAACGCGAGCCTCAAGGCCAAGACACTCGCCGGCCATTTCGGGCTTTGGACGATCGCAGATGACACAGGTCTGGAGGTCGACGCGCTCGATGGCGCCCCAGGCTTGCATTCGGCCAGGCTGCTGGGGCCGGGCGCCAGTGACGCTCAACGCCGTGCTCGATTGCTCGAGATGCTAGCGTCTGAGCCGAAGCCCTGGAATGCCCGCTTCCGCTGTGTGGCTGC
>JASFUN010000298.1:0-3608 GCA_050050255.1 Anaerolineales bacterium
GAAGGAGGGATAATAGGCTGCTCTCGGGATGTAGATCCAGCCATTGACCGCGTTGGCACGCACAAACCAGTTAGCGAAGAAATAGCCCGCAATCGTGAATCCGGCCATGATCAAACACCCCACCCCACGCCAGATGGGATCAATCTGACCGCGCATTTCACGCTCTTTATCCAGCTGTCGGTATCGAAAGGTATCTCGTCCCATATTTACCTCCCGCGCACTCGTCTCGAATCGAAGTGCGCTGTGCCTTCAGAAAGCTACGTGTGCTGTTCCTGCATAAGTTCGGCAGCACGTTCAAACGCAGCCACAATTTTGTAATAGCCAGTGCAGCGGCAAAGATTGCCGGTGATGGACTGTTTGATCTCGTCGATCTCAGGATCGGGGCGTTCCTCCAGGAGCTTGGCCCCGGACATGAGGAAGCCCGGCGTGCAGTAGCCGCACTGCACCGCGCCCTGCTCGATAAATCCCTGCTGAATGGGGTGCAGCTGATCGCCGCTGGCGAGCCCTTCGATCGTCACGATCTCGGCTTTATGCGCCCTCGGTGCCGGCACCATACAGGCCATCACCGCAGCCCCATCAAGAAAAACCGTACAGGCGCCGCACTCACCCTCGGCGCAGCCTTCCTTGGTCCCGGTCAGGTGGCCCTCCTCACGCAGCAATCGGAGAAGCGTCTTCTGGTGACCGCTCTCAAAGCGGTAGGGTTTGCCGTTAATCGTCGTCTCGATCGCCGCCTGACCATCATGGACATAGGAAGTTTCCAGCGGCTCGCTCACCAGCGCCTCATTCGGGCCCCACAGCATGACCGGATCTTCGGGAATCAAATTGCGTTGCTCATGATCGGCGATGCGCTTGAGTGAGCGCCGGACGCACACTTCCACCATGTAGTGGCGGTAAGCCGCTGATCCCCGTATGTCATCGATCGGTGAGGCAGCCTCCATCGCCAGGCGGGCTGCCTTCCCGATGACTTCATCTGACAAGGACTTGCCGCGCAGAAAATCTTCAGCCGCAGTGGCATGGATGATCTTCGGTGCGACTGAGCCCAGCGTGATCTGCGCAGACTGCACCTTGCTATCTGTAAAATCGATCAGCACTGCGGCGTTGACCACTGAGATCGCTTGCGCCTTGCGCAGTGCAAGCTTGTAGAACTCGGACGCGCTGCCTTCCCTGGGGACCGGGAAGGCGATGTCCACCATGACCTCATCAGGCTTCATGACTGTCTTGCGCACGCCCTCGTAGAAATCGGTGAGTTTGACGATTCGTTCGTCGTGCTTCGAGCGCAGCGTGACCTGCGCATCCAACGCCATCAACGGTGTGATCGAGTCGTTGGCAGGCGAGGCGGTGATCAGGTTCCCGGCGATCGTCCCGCGATTCCGTATCTGCGGTGCACCGACCTCCCAGCAGGCGTGTGCAAGTGCAAAAGCGTGCTCGCGAATCAATTCGGATCCGGCACAGTGATTATGAGTAACCAGCGGGCCTAAATGAATCCAGCCATCTCGCATGACGATCGAATCCAGGTCGGGGATGCGGGTGATGTCGATCACGGTATCTACATCGGGCCGAACTCCGCGTTCAAGCTCCAGGATAAGATCGGTCGAACCTGCGATGATGCGCGCCTTTGGACCTGCATCAGCCAGCAGTTCAAGCGCCTGGTCAAGAGTGTTTGGAGTGTGATAACGCTTCCACATGTACGGCTCCTATTGTGGTGCTTAGTCCATCTTCGGGTCGTGGCTCATGCTCTGCCCCGTCCCGCCTTGCTGTTTCTGAATAATCTCTGCGAAGATGCTAACGGCGATCTCCTCAGGCGTTTCCGCATGGATGTCCAGGCCTATCGGGGAGGTCACCTTGCGGATGGTTTCTTCAGGCACACCGACATCCTTGAGCGCTTTCGCAGTCGTCTCCCACCTGCGCCGCGATCCAATGACCCCAATATATGCTGCCGGTGATTCGAGCAGTGCGGGGAGCGCTTCAACATCGATGTCGACCCCTCGCGTCGTGAGCACGATGAAGGTATTTGCGTGGATTCCGACCTGCCCGGCAAGCTCATTCGGCTTACAGTGTACGACTTCATCCGCCTCCGGGACATAGGTCTTTGAGGCGAATTCCTTCCGATCATCGCAGGCAACGACGTGATAGCCAAGCCAATGAGCGAGGTGCACCATTGCCTGACCGACATGCCCGGCACCGACGACGATTAATTTTGTTGGGATACGCACCGGTTCCACAAAGACCTCCATCTCACCGCCGCATACACCCACATCGCCATCTTCCGGATCGCGGAAATCGTAATGCAGCAGTTGAGTTTCCCGGTTCCCAAGCGTCTCGATCGCCGCCTGGATGACCATGTTTTCCATCTCGCCGCCGCCGATCGTGCCCTCCGTCGTTCCATCGGCAAACACGATCATCTTGCTGCCCGCATGCCGTGGGACAGACCCTTGAGTGCGAACAACGGTCACGAGCGCAGCCTGCTCCCCGCTGGCTTCGATCTGCGTTATTCGGCGGTAGAGACTCATCAGCTCTCCTCGAGCATCGCCAGCACTACCGGGAGCAGCTGCTTCTTCCTGGAGACCACTCCGCTCGCATCGAGCACGTATTCATCCAATCGCTTATAGGGCAGCTCTGCAAGCACAGGCGGCGCCGAGTGCATCAAAATCCGGCTTGAGCCCTCCACGATGTCGGTGATCATCAGCAGGGCGAAGTCCAGACCCTGTTGATCGATTAGCGCTTTGAGTGCATCATGCAGAGGCGCCAGATGCTCCTCCACCTCGACCAGGTCGGTGACCTCCACCTGCGAGATTCCAAAGTGCATTCCAGCAGCGTCATAGATCTTTAAATCGCTGGTGACGACGGACATCGGATCGCGCGTCGTTAGTCCAGCGCCAGCCTGGAGCAGCCCCTTGCCGTAACTCTCAATCGTCTCACCCTCGAGCGGAGCGCCGCCCACAAATGCCCAGCGTGCGAGCCGTTTGGCGGCACGGTGGTCGCGATCCGTGGTAGTCGGCGAACTCAGCAAGAGCGTGTCAGAAAGAACTCCGGCGAGCAGCAGGCCGGCGAGCTCCGGTGGAGCCCCCATGCCGGCATCCTCGATACGTTCAGAGACCAGCGTGCTTGTGCTTCCGACCGGGTCAACGCGAAAGCGGATGGGCAGGCGCGTGGGAGGATTACTCAGGCGGTGATGGTCAAGCACCTCAAGCAAATCAGCCTCGTCCAGCGAGCGGATTGATTGCCCGACCTCGTTGTGGTCCACGAGGATCAACTGCAGCCGGGGTGGATTGAGCAGATCGCGCTGCCGGCAGATGCCCACATAGCGGTCATTCTCGTCTACAACCCAGAACTCATTTCGTTCGCCGCGCAGCACACGCGGCAGCGAATCGCGAATGCGTGAGCTCAGTAAGAACCTGGGCACATTGGTGTCTGCTGTTTCACCGCTCGGCAGGTCAAATAGTTCGCTGAGGCTCATACCCTGCTGGTCGGGATGGGCTCCGACCAGGTTGCTCAAGGAACGGAACAGGCTGAACCCGGTGACGAGGCCAAACGGAGTTCCATCCGCCTCGATGACCGGCGCAACCGTTCCAGTCCGATTGGCTATCGCCCAGGCCTCCCGCAGAGGT
>JASFUN010000299.1:0-3607 GCA_050050255.1 Anaerolineales bacterium
ACCGCCTCTTCATAGATCGCATTTCCTGCCATGCCCTTATCCTTCGCGGCCAGGATCTCATTCGTCAATTCCATGAGCGCCGAGATGACCGTGTTGAATTCGAACTGTTCAAGATCCTGCGCAACTTGCCGGATGGTCTGATGCACTTTTCTCTGCAGGGATCGTTCATCCTCCTGATCTGCAGCACCTGCCGCAGGTTCACCCGCCTCCATCACAAGGCTCCACACACGGTTCAGCCAGCGCACCACACCCTGGATGTTGTCCGGGCTCCAAGGCCCACCTTCCGTCCAACGGTACCCGAACATCAAATAAGCCCGCACAGCATCTGCACCGTACTTAGCCACCTGCTCATCCGGATCGATAACATTGCCACGGGATTTGCTCATGCGCTGCCCATCGGGGCCCAGGATCTGGCCCTGGTTGCGCAGCTGAAGCATGGGTTCGGGACCCTCGGTGATACCCATATCACGCATCGCCTTATGGAAGTAACGCGTGTAGATCAAGTGCATCGTGGCGTGTTCCATGCCGCCAGTGTATGTGTCCACCGGCATCCAGTAATCATATTCTTGCGGGTCGAAAGGACCCTGATCGTAATGCGGACTCAAATAGCGCAGGTGATACCATGAGGAGCACATGAAGGTGTCCATCGTATCGGTCTCGCGTTCAGCCGGGCCATCGCACTCCGGGCAGGTCGTGAACTTCCAGGTCGGATGGAATTTGAGCGGGCTCTCGCCGGTTGGTTTCCACTCGATATCTTCCGGCAGCTCTACCGGCAGCTCTTCCTCCGGAACCGGGACGATGCCGCAGTTCTCACAATACAGCATCGGAATTGGCGCCCCCCAGTAGCGCTGCCTCGAGATCAGCCAGTCATGCAGACGATAATTAACCGCTGCTCGCCCGGTTCCACGTTCTTCTACAAACTCGATCGCGGCGTCGAAGGCCTCATCTGCAGGTATGCCGGATAGAGGCCCGGAGTTGATCATTTCCCCATATTCCGGGAGCGCCTGCTCCATCAGCTCGCCGTCCAGTGCTTCATAGCCTTCGGGTAGGATCACCGGGCGTATCTCCAGGCCGAACTTACGGGCGAATTCAAAATCGCGCTGGTCGTGCGCAGGGACAGCCATGATCGCTCCGGTCCCGTATGTCATCAGGACGTAGTCGGCGATCCAGACGGGTATGCGTTCACCGTTGACCGGATTGATCGCATACCCGCCGGTGAAAACGCCGGTCTTTTCTTTGTCCAGGGATTCGCGCTCGATATCGGTCTGTCTTATCGCCTCGTGAACGTATGCGTGTACTTCTTGCTCTTGTTCCGGCGTGGTGAGTTTATCGACCAGTGGGTGTTCCGGAGCCAGCACCATGAACGTCGCACCCCAGAGCGTGTCCGGGCGCGTGGTGAAGACCTCCATCTCGTCGCCAGCCTCCGTCTTGAACACAACGCGCGCCCCCTCGCTGCGTCCGATCCAATTGGTTTGCAGGATCTTCACAGGCTCAGGCCAGTCGATGAAATCGAAATCCAACAGTTCATCAGCATAATCGGTAATGCGGAAAAACCACTGTTCGAGGTCTTTCTTGATGACCGGTGTCTTGCAGCGCTCGCAGACGCGATTTTCACCAATCACCTGCTCCCTGGCCAGCGTCGTGTTGCAGTGCGGGCACCAGTCCACCGGAGACATTTTGCGATAGGCTATGTCATTCTTGAACATCTTCAAGAAGAACCACTGTGTCCAACGGTAGTACTCGGGGTCGGAAGATATGGCCTCTCGCGACCAATCCCACATCGCGCCCATGCTGCGCAGCTGCCTGCGCATGTTGTTGATGTTGGCATAGGTCCACTCTTTAGGATGGATATCGCGCTGGATGGCGGCGTTCTCCGCCGGCAGGCCAAAAGCGTCAAAGCCAATCGGGTACATCACGTTGTAGCCGCGCATGCGCAGGTAGCGCGCGCGGGCGTCCGAGGGCGCCATCGCGTACCAGTGACCGATGTGCAGGTCGCCGGAGGTGTACGGGAGCATGGTCAGGAAGTAAAATTTTTCCCTGCTCTCGTCTATCACCGCCTTGTAGAGCTCATCCTGTTCCCAGCGCGACTGCCAGCGGCTCTCGATGTCCGAGGGCTCGTACCGTTCCGTCTGCTCTTCGATTTTCTCAGCCATCATCCACGCTCCTGCGAACCCTGCTTAATAAACGAAAACCCTCCGCCCTGCAGGGACGAAGGGGACCTCCGCGGTACCACCCTGGTTGACCAGCTCTCACTGGACCGCTCGATCACGATAACGGGTGAAACCGCTCCTGGCTATGCTTGTTCACCAGGAGGACCTGTCCTTAATCCAGGACGGCAGGCGAGTTCGGCCGCGGTGCTCCGCAAGCACCATGCCGGGCTTACACCCTCCCCGGCTCGCTGACGGATGACCTACTACTCCTGCCATGGTCGTGTTATAGATTGTCAGGTGGACCCAGTGGGATTCGAACCCACGACCTTCTCAATGCCATTGAGACGCGCTCCCAGCTGCGCCATGGGCCCATGCTCGAGTGGACCTGGCGGGATTCGAACCCGCGACCTCATCAGTGCGATTGATGCGCGCTCCCAACTGCGCTACAGGCCCGCGTTGGGTGGGAGGATTGTACCCGAGCAACGAAGCGGAAGTCAAGACACTGTATCTGTTCAGGACATATGAGACGGCTGTCTACAGAGGAGCAGCCCGGCAGGAAAGACAAATCCTATCCTTCCCCATATGATCGTTTGAAAAGCCCAAACCGGGTCAGGCAGGTGGCTCTCTGAATCCAAAATTCACTCGGATCGTCCCGCCCGGCGGTAGGTCGACGGTCTTCTGGGACCCACCGGTCGTGCTCTGGGTCTCATAATTTGTACTCACACAGTACGTCCCTGGTGAGAGCTGCAGGAGGTAATTCGTCCCATATTCGATATACGCTGTCGTGACGGACCAGTGCTGGCCCGAACCCGGGCAAGCGCCAGCCCAGAACTCGACCGTGTGCCCGTTAATCGGGGGTTCAAAACCATCCTTGGTGGCGTCCAAATCTAAATCGATCCAGACCAGTCCCAGGATCTCCCCGACCTGCGGTGCCTCTGTCGGTGTTGCGGTCGCGGTTGGCTGCGGCGTCGGCGTCGCGGGCAGGGCACACACGCCGGGCTCGTTCCCGGTCGGCGTGAAACCGAAGTACATCCGGCAAGTGTTGTCAACTAGATCCAGATCGACAAGTGGGTAGTTTTGATCGTCCAGGATCGGTGAGCCGGCCTCCACCTCGGTGAGACGGTCGTTCACATCAAACCGATCCGGAGTGATCTCCCCTCCAGACGCCCAGGCAGCCCACAGGAACCCGGACTGCGCATCCAGGACATCCCGCTTGACGGCAAATTGGACCGCCGCATCACCCTCTGAATCTAATCGCGCCCACGCGCTGTCCGGGTCTCCCCCGTAGCCGTGATCGAAAACCAGGTTCTCGTAGCCGTCTCCCGGCTGCCCAGCCGCGTCCGAGACTACAGGAGTCTGGCCGCCGACATCATCGTTCTCATCGGACCACATCCACACGCGCTCCGTCTGCCACGACTCCGTCAGCGGTCCCTGAGCGATGAGGAGCTCATCCCCGC
>JASFUN010000300.1:0-3598 GCA_050050255.1 Anaerolineales bacterium
AACTGCTGCTTGGACTGCAGTTCTTCCTCTAGCTGCGGTTTTAACTGCAGGCAAACCGCTGCGTCTGCAGCGGCGTAAGGCGCAGCGTCCCCAACCGGTACCTGATCCATCGATCGCTGATTGCGGCCGCTGCCGATCAGTTCGCTGATCTCGGTCATCTCAAGCCCCAGGCGGACCCAGGCGAGGTTCTTCAACCCGAGATTGCGTGAAGCCGGATCACAGAGCCACTCTGCGATCATCGTATCGAACCTGAGCGGAGCTGCCTCCAGGCCGTGTCGGGCAAGCACGAGGTAATCGTATTTGAGGTTGTGTCCCACCTTCGGGATGCCCGCATCGGTCATCGCTGGTTCTAAGGCTTCGATCACCTGATCGAGGGCAAGCTGTTCATCTGACGCCATGCTCGCTTCGTGTCCGACAGGGATGTAGTAACCCTTCGTGGGTTCAACCGCGAGCGAAATGCCGACGAGCTTGGCCTGCATGGGGTCTGTGCTGGTGGTTTCGACGTCGAAGGCGATGGAATCGGCGTCTGCCAGTTTCCCGGCGAGCTCCATAAGACCGGTTTCGTCCTGCACGATTACAGTTTCCACGAGGTCTTCTAAGGCCTGCTCGGATGAACTGACAAACAAGTTCATCTGGCCGGTTCCTTTTAATTCATCGGCACCCGGGATGCGGTTTATCAGCGTGCGGAATTCCAATTCGCGGAACAGGTCTGCGATTGCATCGCGATCGTAGCCGGCTGCCCGGCAGGCATCCAGATCGAAATCGATGGGAACATCCGTCACAATCTTGCCAAGCTTCCGACTGAGATACGCCTCCTCCCGGTACTCCTCGAGCTTGTTGCGGTAGCGGGTGGCGACATCTTCCAGGTGCGCGTAGATATTATCCAGATCGTCGTACTCTTTCAGCAGTTTGAGCGAGGTCTTCTCACCGATGCCGCGTATGCCGGGGATGTTGTCGCTTGAATCACCCATCAGGGCTTTTTGATCGATCAGTTGAGGCGGATCGAGTTTATAGCGCTCACGCACCTCTTCGGGGCCGTAGTCGATCGCTTCGGAGAGCTTCTGGCCTGCCAGTCGAATGATCACATTGTCTGAAGCCAGCTGGAGCAGGTCCCGATCGCCGGTCAGTATGACGACTTCAATATCCTCAGCGGCTGCTTTTCGAGCAATCGTCCCCAGAACGTCATCCGCCTCGTAGTTTTCTGCTTCCAGGATCGGGATTCCAAAAGCGCTCACAACCTGCCGGATGCGTTCGATCTGCAAGCGCAGGTCGTCGGGCATCTTCTCCCGGGTGGCCTTGTATTCTTCGTAGAGGTCGTCCCGGAAGGTTCTACCCGTATCGAACGAGACCGCGAGGTACTCAGGCTGTTCGTCTTCCAACAGCTTCAAAAGCACCGAAGTGAACCCGTAAGTGCCCGCGGTGGGCTCGCCGGATTTGGTGATCCAGCGGCTGCCGCCACCTACGCCGGTCAGGGCGAAATAGGTTCGGTAAGCGAGCGCATGTCCATCGATCAGGAACAACCGAGGTTTTGATGCCATTGAGCATCCTCCCGCAAAACCGGATATCCATTGATTGTAGCATCATGGGTTGGGAAATGGTTCGGACTCACAGGAAAGCGGCTGCCGGTGAATTGGAGGGCGCTTTAAAGAAGGATCCCCCCGACTCCGGGGGGATCCGATAGAAGCTGAAGGATTTTCAGAACTCAGGTGTCCCAGGTCCGGTAATCCAGATTGAGGTATTGGGGCGTTCCACTGGTGATGCCCTCAATCTCAAGGCGGCCAAGGTTGCCGAGGCTAGTGCCATAACAGAGCCAATCACCCTCAGACAGGTCATCCAGGTCAATCTGGCTGGACGACAGGGATGCGGAATCGCAGTCATCGAAATCGGGAACGGAATCGCCCATGTTCCTGAACTCAGCGCCGTTTTGAGGTACAAAATATTTCTCAGACGCGGATACCGCATTGAACCAGACGTCGCGATCGCCTGATGAGGGCGCTACTGTGCCCGTATCCAGATCCAGGGTGTTTGTTTGCTTCAAATCGATTTTCCCGCTCGAGAGCACGCTTATACTCTTGACGACTTCGATCTCGACGTAGAAGGGGACCTCGCCGGTGTTCCCCACGCCGAAGACGATGCCTGCATCAGACCGCAGCCACCAGAAACCTTTATAGTCTCCCTCGCTATTTGGCGCCTTAAGATCCACTGAAATATCCACCGTCTCGCCGGGGGAAACGGAACCAGTGAGATCCTTGGATGCGGGACCGTTCATCGCATCGCCATCTTTGAAGAGCAGCTCATAATCGGTATTCCACGTGCATGACCCGGAGTTGCGCAGGCGCCAGGTCTTGGTGAAGGATTCGCCCGGATCAAGATCCGTGCCGTCTGGGATGGTCACATCCTGGATGAAAGTCGCCCGGTTGCAGGGGATCTCGGTCTCGGTCGGAATGGGGGTGTTGGTCACCGTGGGGGCTGCCGTTGTGTTCGTCGGGGTGGCAGGCGCAGGCGTCGTTGGAGCCGGTGGCGGTGTTTCCTCCGTGGGCAGATCCACAACCGCGTTGGTCAGACGTACCTGTACCGTCTGGGCTGCATAGGTGGGGAAAGGATCAGTAGCCCGCATCCCGGGGTAGTTGCAGCCCGCAATCACGATGCTCGTAAGGAGGGTTAAGGCCGCAATTTGAACTAACCGCTTCATGAGTGACATGTATTCTTCTCCCGGATCGTCAAGGTTCGTTAATACATCAATAGCTTATGTGGGAACGGTAGCACGTTTCCACACAAGCATGCTACAGCCGCATTTATTTTGGGTCAAGTAGGATTTTAAAGCACACAGCAGATATGCAGGTAAGCAGGCAGGCTGCCCGGTGCTTAGAACCGCCCGTCAGGCAGCCTTTTCCGAGTGCCTAAGGGCGCTTTCGTTTTTTCCTTCCGAAAGGCTGCCCACCATGCTCCAGGGGCCCGTCCAGTTCACGCGCACGCTCACAAGCTGTCCTTTCAATTCGTGGGGTGATTCAAAGAAGACCAGCTTATTCGTCCGCGTGCGCCCTTTCCAGCGATCTTTACGCTTCTCTTCCACTAACACTTCGACTATGCGATCCTGATACCTGGCGTTGATATCGGAAGCGATACCTGCCTGTAGGTCTTCAAGTGCCCGGAAGCGGCGCATTTTCTCCTTTTCGGGAATCGAATCTTCCATCCTGCGGGATGAAACCGTTTGTGGGCGTGGGGAGTAGCGCGCCAGGTGGGCGACGTCCAGTTTTAATTCTTCCAGGAGATCGTATGTCTTCAGGAACTGCGTTTCGGTTTCTCCGGGAAATCCAACAATGATGTCCGTCGCGATGGATACGTCCGGGATGATTGTGCGTATGCGTTCAATCAACCGGCGATAGGTATCGGCGCTATAGCCACGTTTCATCCGCTCCAGGACTTCATCATCCCCCGCCTGGACCGGCACCTCGATGTGTTCACAAACCTTGGGAAGCTCCGCGACGGTGTGAAGCAGATCATCGGTCATCCAGTTCGGGTGCGAGGTTAGAAACCGGATGCGCTCCAGACCCTCGATATCGTGGAGGATATGCAGCAGATTCGATAGGTTTGGGCC
>JASFUN010000301.1:0-3557 GCA_050050255.1 Anaerolineales bacterium
GCGTGGGGTCACGCGGAGGGGGAGCAAAGCGAAATCGACATCGATGAAACCGTGCAGTCCCGACTGGGGTCCCAGAGGCTTGAGGAATTCAAAGACCTGGCTGACAGCCTGCGTGTGCTCGCCGACCTGGGCGAGGCTGAACGCAGGTTGTGCATCAGCATGATGAACGAACTCACTCGATACCTCCGTTCAAGACCTGAAAATGTTTAACTGTTTAGTACTCACGCTCGACATGGTGATTGGATGAGCGACCAGAAGCCAAGACCCGCATGGTCGGCGCAGTTTGCCTCGGATGCGCTGCGTGAACTTGAAGCGATCGGCCCGCTCGGCGACATCGACCGCGCCTGGGCATGGGGAGAGAGCACCGGGGCCGGTGTCCGTGTGGCGATTGTGGACAGTGGGGTCGAAGCAACTCATCCCGCGCTTGCAGGATCAATCAAATCGGAGGTGGTCATCGAGTACGACCCCGAATCCGAAGATCAGGTCCAAATCCTTCCATCGGATGAGCCAGAAGATTACACTGGGCATGGGACAGCCTGCGCCGGCATCATCCACCGCATCGCACCCCAGGCCAGACTGTACAGCGTGCGCGTGTTGGGCAAGGACCTTACCGCAAAAGCGATGCAGTTCGCGGCCGGCGTGCGTTGGGCGATCGAGAATGAGATGCAGGTGGTGAACCTCAGCTTGAGTACTTCACGCGCCCAGTACTACGGGCTCTTCCATAAGCTAGCTGATGAAGCTTACTTCAAGAACGTGATGCTCATCTCGGCAGTAAACAACTACCCGGTCCCGAGCTACCCCTCACTCTACTCTTCGGTCATCTCCGTGGCTGCTAACGAAAGCCTGGATCCGTTTACCTTCTACTACAACCCATCGCCGCCGGTTGAGTTTGGAGCCCCGGGTATCGATATCGAAGTTCCCTGGCTCAACAGCACGAGCTGTGTGACGACCGGCAACAGCTTCGCCTCGCCGCACCTGGTCGGAATCGTGGCGCTGATCCTGTCGAAGCACCCGCATTTGACCCCCTTTCAGGTGAAAACCATTCTGTATGCGACCGCGAGCAACACCAGAGGCTCCGCTTAGGGCCTGCCCACTGCTGCCCGGTTCACCGGTTAAAAACAAAAAGGTCGGGTAAACCGACCTCAGGCGGGGAGGGAGGGATTCGAACCCTCGATAGAGGCTTTAACCCCTATAAGCGCTTAGCAGGCGCCCCCGTTCAACCACTCCGGCACCTCCCCGGGTCATTCAGGCGGAGGGAGAGGGATTCGAACCCCCGGTGGGCCTAAACCCACAGCGGTTTTCAAGACCGCCGCCTTCGTCCACTCGGCCATCCCTCCGATGGCCAAAGCATTCTACCATGCTGGATTGCGGAGCGTCAAAGCTGTGACGAAAAAGGCCGTCCTGGCGGCCATTCGCAAGGCTCTGATTGATCCTCAGGCTTCCCAGACCTGGTACAAACCCAGATTGCCTGTTTCACCGTCCGAGTAAAAGGTCTCTTGAACCGTGAATCCCGCCTGCTGGGCAAGACCGCTAAGCTCCGCCTCGCTGAAGTGGTGTACATAGCGGACCCCGGACCCTCCTCGGCGCCAGTCGATGAGGTAGTCACCGGGTTCAATTTGCTCTTCGCTAAGACCCACCGTTTCCCAGGGCAGGACACGTTCACGCAGCCGCTCGCTCTCCAGGAAATTCCACACGGATACGCAAACCTTACCATCATCGGCTGCCAGAGCGTGCAGTTCCTGGATAAGACGCCGACGTGACGAATCGCCCGGGACGTGATGGAGGCTGGCAAAGGCGACCTGCTGATCGTAAGGCGGCCGGAAGCGCTCGCTTGCTTTCTGCTGGATGTCCATCCGCAGGTCGCTGGATCCGAGTTCCGCCTGGATAAATGCGAAGTTTGGACTGCCCCCTACGACGCTGCCGGCGATGGCCAGCATGCGCTCACTGAGGTCAATGCCCAGATAGCAGCCTTTAAAATCAAGATCAATCAGGTTTGAGGCCAGCTCGCCGTTGCCACAGCCGAGCTCTAACAAGCTTTCGGAACCGGAAATCTCCGCTATCATGCGCTGTATGCCGGGTTGTAGGCGGGCGCGCGTCTCGGCGAATGAATCAGCGAAGGTTTGATAGAATTCATGGTTAATCGATCTGATTTGGTCCAGCACGTCAGGTTCCATAGGTAGAATTATACGCGTATGAGTGTAGAAGAGGTCTGGCTCCAAGATCAAACATCCCCCGAGAAGCGGGATCTGGCCAGGAAGATCCTGGAGCAGGTTCGCGCCGGCATGCCGGTCAAGCAGGCCGTTCGACAGCACCCACTCTCTGAGGGCGGTTTCGTCGGTAAATCGACCCTCATAAGGGTGTATCGAGAGTTAACCGATTCGGGCGAATGGCAGCAGGATCGCAAGCTTATGCGTCGACTGCGCATGAAACCCGTGCGGACGCTTTCTGGTGTGACGACGGTGACCGTCCTTACCAAGCACTACCCTTGTCCCGGAAAGTGCATATTCTGCCCCGATGATTACCGCATGCCAAAATCCTATCTACCGGATGAGCCCGGCGCGATGCGCGCGCTGCACCACGAATTCGATCCTTATGAGCAGACAAAAGCCCGCATCGAAGCACTGCACGCAATCGGGCACCCAACGGATAAGATCGAACTGCTGATCCTGGGCGGCACGTGGAGCGCTTACCAGCGGGATTACCAGGAGTGGTTCCTGAAGCGATGCTTCGAGGCGATGAATGGGTTTGACTCACACTCATTGTATGAGGCTCAGAAGGCAAACGAAACCGTCGATCAGCGCAACGTCGGCCTGGTTGTTGAGACCCGTCCGGACCATATTAACAAGCAGGAGATCGCCCGGCTGCGGTCCTACGGCGTGACTAAAGTCCAGATGGGCGTTCAAAGCCTGGATGATGAGATCCTTTCGTTGAATAAAAGAGGTCACACCGTGCAGCAGAGCCGGGAGGCGGTGCGGCTGCTGCGCGCTGCCGGTTTCAAGATCGTACTGCACTGGATGCCTAATTTGTTCGGGGCGACATTAGCAAGTGACAGGGTTGATTTCCAACGCCTCTGGGATGATGCAGACATGCAGCCGGATGAGATTAAGATCTACCCCTGTCAGCTGCTTGAAGACACGGTGTTGTACGCCCATTGGGAGCGAGAGGAGTACAAGCCCTACACAACCGAGCAACTTATCGAATTGCTGGTGGATATCAAGCCGACGATCCCACGCTACTGCAGGGTGAACCGCATCGTGCGCGACATCCCCTCAACCAATGTGGTGGAAGGCAACAAGCGCACCAGCCTGCGTCAGGATGCAAAGAGAGTGCTGCGGGAACGTGGGCTGCGCTGCCAATGCGTGCGCTGCCGCGAAGTCAGGGGGAAAAGCATAGATGCGGATGAACTTGATCTCGAAGATCTAACCTACCATGCTGGCGGGAGCATCGAGCACTTTCTCTCCTTTGTGACTGCGGACGACGACCTTGCCGGATATCTACGCCTCTCACTTCCAACACAGGACAGCCCCGTCACCGGGCTGGGCGACCTTGACGCCGCC
>JASFUN010000302.1:0-3535 GCA_050050255.1 Anaerolineales bacterium
GCCAAATGCTCCCGTGCCGTAGTTCAAGGCATGGGTCATTACGCCGATCTTTGCCTCTTTATAGGGAACGATTTCGCCTTTGAAGTATGCAAACTTGGGGAGCGTCACCGCGATGTACCTCCTGATGTATTGGGATGACCTGAGCCGTTGCTTGGCCGTGCGGGATCCCTTTCATTATAGTGTGCCGTTCTCAGGGCGATCAAGGTACCTCCAAGTTTATCGCAGTTTTTGTGGGAATGGACACGGCTCTCATGTAACGGTAATCCCCTTACGCAAAAAACGGAGGCTCTTCTTGAGCCTCCGTTTCATAGCTTTCCTTTTACCGCTTTACGCCTCGCGGAATTCTCCCTCGACGACGTCGCCTTCTTCATCACCTTCGCCCGGTGCAGCGGTTCCAGTGGCTTGCTCCGGTTGGACGCCTTCTTGAGCGTACATCTGCTGGCTTAGCGCATAGCTGGCCTGCTGCACTTCCTCCGTCAGGCGCTTGATCTCAGCGAGGTCGTCCCCGTCCTTGACCTTGCGTAAAGCTTCGATCTTCTCTTCGATCTGCTTGCGATCGTTTTCCGGGACCTTGTCACCGAGTTCTCGCAGGGCTTTCTCAGCCTGGTACGAAAGCGTATCGGCCGTGTTGCGGGCATCTGCTAGATCTCGCCGGCGCTGGTCCTCTTGCTTATGCTTGCGCGCCTCTTCAACCATCTTCTCGACGTCTTGCTTGTCAAGGTTGGTAGAAGCTGTGATCGTGACTTTCTGTTCCTTGCCCGTGGCCTTGTCCTTGGCCGCCACGTTGATGATCCCGTTCGCGTCAATGTCAAACGTCACCTCGATCTGCGGGACACCGCGCGGTGCTGGCGGGATGCCTTCCAATCGGAAGCGACCGAGGGTCATGTTATCTGCCGCCATCGGACGTTCACCCTGCAGCACGTGGATGTCAACCGCAGTCTGATTATCCTCCGCTGTCGAGAATACCTCAGTCTTCTTGATCGGGATGGTCGTGTTGCGCTCGATCAACGTGGTCATCACGCCACCGAGTGTCTCAACGCCCAATGACAGAGGCGTCACATCGAGCAGGAGCACGTCCTTGACCTCGCCACCAAGCACACCGGCCTGGATGGCGGCACCGATGGCGACAACCTCATCGGGGTTGACGCCCTTGTGCGGTTCCTTCCCGGTCAGATCCCGTACCAGGTCCTGCACCATCGGCATGCGCGTAGCGCCTCCGACCAGCACGACCTCGTCGACCTGAGCGGTATCCATACTTGCGTCGGAGAGCACCGCCTTGAACGGCGCACGGATGCGCTCGACAAGATCCTCCGTCAGTTGTTCAAATTTAGCTCGCGTCAGTTTCATCTGCAGGTGCTTTGGACCTGAAGCGTCTGCCGTAACGAAAGGCAAGTTGATTTCAGTCTCCGTCACGGTGGAAAGCTCGATCTTGGCTTTCTCTGCAGCTTCGCGCAGACGCTGGAGCGCCTGACGATCTTCACGCAGGTCAATGCCTTGTTCTTTCTTGAATTCTTCAGCGATGTGGGTCAGGATGCGTTGATCCCAGTCGTCACCACCCAGGTGCGTGTCACCATTGGTCGCTTTTACCTCGACGACCCCCTCACCGACCTCGAGCAAGCTCACGTCGAACGTGCCGCCACCAAGATCGAAGACCAGGATTGTCTCGTTCTCTTTCTTATCCAACCCGTAAGCCAGCGCAGCCGCTGTGGGCTCGTTGATGATGCGCTTGACTTCAAGACCTGCGATCTTGCCGGCGTCCTTCGTCGCCTGGCGCTGAGAGTCGTTGAAGTATGCCGGCACGGTGATCACGGCCTGCGTGACCGCCTCGCCCAGATATGCCTCAGCATCCTGCTTGAGCTTCGCCAACACCATGGCGGAGATCTCCTGTGGCGCGTATTCTTTACCCGTCGCGGGGATTTTCACGCGCACATCGCCAGCAGGCCCTTTAACCGTCTCGTAGGAAACCATCTTGCGCTCTTCCTCGACCTCATCGTAATGTCGGCCGATGAATCGCTTGATGGAGTAAACTGTGTTCTCAGAGTTAACCACAGCCTGTCGCTTCGCAGTCTGACCTACCATACGTTCGCCGCTCTTGGAAAACGCGACGACAGATGGCAATAATCGTCCACCTTCTGCGGTGGGGATAACGGTGGGGTCGCCACCTTCCATGACTGCGACGACGCTGTTGGTCGTCCCCAGATCTATACCAATAATCTTTGCCATCGAATGTCACCTCACTGTGTTCTCGATTTCTCTACTATGATAGGTGAGGCGCGCAAGAGAATCGTTAACAGCGGATTGGAATAAAATCAGCGCCCCAAGGCGTTGGTAAGATAAGGGAAGCTCGGCTCCGCCGGTCCGTCTCGGGGTTGACTGTACTGCTTGAAGCGCTCAATTCGGCGCCCCCGGCGCCGCATAACGATGATACGATTTACATGTGTGGTCATGCATGCACGCTAAGACGAAAACCAGGGTCTGCCCGAAGGAGAGTTACACATGGATGAACTGAGTCACTTTAGAGAACAGAAGGACGATTTTTTCCGCACCAGCCCCCAGAGTCCTCTCACCAGTGAGCAGAAGCAGGATTTCAAGGGGCTGCGCTATTTTCCCGAGAACGAAGAACTGCGGTTTGAATTGAATGTCGATGAATTTGAAGACCCTGAGCAGATCCAGATTCAGACGAACACAGGGGAGATTCAGACCTACACACGCTACGGGAAGGTCGAATTCGAAGTCGAAGGCCAACGCGGCACTCTTACCGTCTTTGAGAACGAGAACGGTTTGTTCCTCCCATTTGTCGATTCACTCGCCGGGGATGAAACCTACGGCGCAGGCCGGTATCTGGATCCCCACGAACTGCCCGGCGGGAGACTGCTGCTCGATTTCAACCTGGCTTATAACCCCTACTGTGCTTACAACGAGAATTGGTCCTGTCCGCTGACGCCTCCTGAAAACCGTCTGAAGGTCCCCATCCGCGCTGGAGAGAAGGTCTTCCATTAAAAGCATTGATGGAGCTGTGCTGGTATAGCGAAAGTCAACCTCGGGCCGGTCAGTCGCTGGCGCTGGCGGCGTATTCCTCAAGGTCAAGTTGATTCTGGAGCAGCAGGGCACTGACCAGGAGGATGAACTGGATTAGCGCGTTCAGGATCGTCGAAAATTGATCGACGTAGAACGCTACCAGATTGACTGCCGTGAGCGCGAACACGAGCGTCAGTATGGCCAAAGCCGTGCCGGCTCGATCGCGGCCGAAGACCAGCAGCCAGCTCGATAGGACCAGAAGAAGACCCTCGCTGCCCTCAATCGCAACGCGGCCGGCGAACCAGAAAATCGAACTGGTCGAAGCGATAGCTCCCAACTCCGTCCACGCCGTTACCATCATCCTGAATTGAAGCGGATCCCGGGCTGCCAGGAGCAGGCGGACCAGTTCACTCAGCTCCCATGCACCAAGCACAGCCATCCCCCCGATCAACACGGCTTTCAGGCGCGGCTTCGTCAGCCAGCGCCTGGTCCAGCGTTGGAGATGCTCGAAGGCTCG
>JASFUN010000303.1:0-3533 GCA_050050255.1 Anaerolineales bacterium
GAGCTTTTCCCCTAATTCGATCGGGGAAAGCGGTATGTTGCCGTTCGATAGGAAGACACGGAAGACCGCGTTGACCAGCGTCGTTTGCGGGGTGAGATAATCATCCTGGAGTGCACAGTGTGTGATGAGTGTGTGTTGTACGCCCAGCACGCGCGTCACCTCAGCGGTCTCTGGATGGACGGTATCGACCATCGCATCGGCGTTGATGTCTGCGAACGCTTCCTGATGTTCCGGGCACAGGTGGCTGCGCAGGTAGACGTCCAGATCGCGCTCGGCACGATCCCACCACTCGAAATCGATGTGGAACTTGGTTTTCTCGGTTGTGCGGGCAAGTTTACTCAACTTCGAATCGGCAGCGGCGCTCATGATCCACTCCAGGCTGATGGTTCGAAGCGCCAGTAAAGGTCTCCAACGTGCTCATAGTAGGGTCTGGTCACCAGTTCCTGGAAGACCGCTGCCGGTGGCTGTCGCTTGACCACGTTAACAGCAGCATACAGCGTCTGGGCGTGCACGGCGCCCTGGGGTGTTAGCTTTGCCAGGTCCCGGAAAAGGTGGGCGACGGTGCGTTCAAGCGGAATCTTCTTCTTATCCTGTTTCAACCAGACCTCATCGATGACCTGCTTATCCACAAGGCCGATCACCATCAAGTCATCATATGCCGTGCCAACCGGCTGTTTGAGCATCGTGAACCCGACCTGGTTACCTTCACTCACGCTGACCGTCCTGATCCAATCGTTGCGCATGCGCCTATCGAGCGTTTCGACGACGACCTGGCCTGCCTCTTCGCCTTTTCGGACGCGCACTAACCCGCCTACAGGAACGTCGTATTCACGATACCACTCTTCCAGACCAAATACATACCCTTCTTCACGGACAACCCAACCGGGGAACGTGTCCCCGCTGTGGCCGTCAACGAGCATAAAGCGGATACGAGGCGCTTCGTAGGCTGTGGGAAACAACGGCTTCAGACGCGCCGAAAGCGGCAGCGTGCCCACTCGCCAGTGAGGGAATATCAAGGAAATCGTAACTTCAGCATCGCCAGGCTCGAGCGGTTCTACCTGGCTCAGTTCATCATCCAGGCGGCGTTCCAGATCCAGCAGTTCCGGCGTAAACCGGCTGTGATCGACGGGTTCACCCTCAAATGCAAGCCGAGGAGGCGTGAATTGCACTTCCGGAGGCTCAAGCCTGCGCAGGAACCAGAGGATCTCGCCCGCAGGTCCGACCTCATCGAAGCGTTCATCTTCCTGCAGCGCGTAGTTCAAGGAAAACTCCGCCAACTGTGGGGACAGGTTTGCAGGTAGGTCGACATGCTCAAGCATATCGGCGGTTGGAAGCGGTCCTCCGCCAGCTACATCTAACACTGCTTCGGCGAGGTTGAGATGACCTTCATTAATATCCGCAACAAGCGCACGCGGAAACCACTTCCAGGCTATGCGGACAATATCATTCGACTGCTCAAGGCAATCCTCAAGGCGCCGTTCAATCAGCTCGCCATAATGCTCCATCACCGAGTCAGGAGTCTGGAGTGCCAGTTCCTCGGCTTCATCTTCTACGGGATTATTGAGGGGATGATCCTCAAGCTTGGCGGCAAACTCCCTCGTTTGTCCGTTGCCTTCAAAGGCGACTTCGATCACGTCGAAATCACCGATCTCAGGGTTCTCACCTGCGCGCAATCCGACAACTTCACCGATCGAATTATTTAACGCCGGGAAGGTCAGCTTCTGACCGACATCGTAGCTACCCGCCGGAAGATAGATTTCGTGCGTGGGGGCTTTTGCCTTCTCGGCCTCTTTTTCGAGTCGCTTGAGATGTCGCTCAACGATAGCATAGCTCATCTCCGTACTCGTGAGCGGCACCTCCCTCTCAAGCAGGAAGTTGATTATGAAGTCAATATCCTGGTCGTCAACGTCAAAATTGGACCAGTACGTTTCAGTCGAAAGCGTGGCAGCAACAGTCATAAAATGTGTGTATAACCTTAACGGGGAAATACTTGGCCATTATACTACATGCACTAGAGGTTGATGATATGGAAACTAATTTCAAGGTGGTTGCAACTGCCTCAGGAAAACTTGAGGCTGACATTATTAAAGGTATGCTCGAAGCGCAGGGAGTCGAGGCGATGCTATCTTACGAAGCTGCCGGGACAGCCTATGGTTTTGGTGTTGGCCGGCTGGCGCGTGTCGAAATCCTTGTACGCGAAGAACAAGCTGCTGAAGCCGAGAGCATCCTGGCTGATTATCAGTCCGGAAAATTCGCTCAAGAAAGTGATTGATCTAGCGACTGCTCTGGTGACTGCCTGATGGTTTAAGGAAAGCTCCTTTCGATCCATGTGAGCGGCTCCACAGGCACGCCTCCCACCCAGATCTCCCAGTGTAGATGCGGACCCGTCACACGGCCGGTTCCGCCCACCATACCTATCACATCGCCTGTTTCGACGAAATCCCCCACCTCCACGTTGATCTCACTCTGGTGAAGGTATCCAGAGTAAACTCCCCAGCCATGATCGATGTAGGTCACGTTGCCGCGCACCGTCAACGGCCCCGCAAACACAACGTGGCCGGGTGCAGGCGCATAGATGGGGACGTTGTTCCCATAAAAATCGACCCCTGTATGGTAATACTCGAGCGCACCGTTGTTGTAGCTGCGCCGGGTGCCAAAGGAGGCGATAATTTCATCCGTGTAATATCGAGAGGGGTATTCAAATGTGCCCTGCCACTCCTTGACCGGTGACTTGGTCGCCAGCAGCTCTGTGATCATGGTCTCTTCGGGTTGGGTGATGGCCGGATCAATCGTCTCAGGCGGCACGCCGTTCAGAACCGTCGATCCATATTCCCCTGACGCAAGCAGCACCGGCTGCTGAAAAGCGAACAGCGTGGTTTTGGTCTCTGGGTCTTGGAGCTCCAGGCGCAGCGTCCTCAGTCCGGGCTCTGCCAGTGCATGTATCCCCTGCAGCGCGACAAGCGCCTGATCGTTTTCCGGGAAGAAATCCAATTCGTGCTCCCCAAGCATGCCTTGCAAGAGGATCGGCTTGCTGGTCATAACCCGGATCACGGTGGTCTGCCCCTGAATAAGGGGCAACGGATCCAGCGAAAGTGACTCCATCGGTTCGAAGAAAAGTCGGGGATCCTCATCCGAAAGACGATCAAAGAGAACCATGCCGCCGATCTGCCAGAGAGATGCACTTCTCTCATCCACGCGGCTAAATGCCCAGGGGTTCGTGCGGTTCGAGATGGACATCTCGAGGCGAGTCTCGTCCGCCCGCACGAGATGCGAAGAACCACCACCTTGATCCGTCCCTTCGCCCTGGGGTTCAGGGACGATTAGAGATTGCCCGGCGTACAGGCTGTCGCGCCTAACAACCCGGTTCAACCTGGCTAAATCTCCAGGTTGAACTGAATAGTGCTGAGCGATTGTATCTAACGACTCGCCAAGCTCAACAACTTTAAAACCTAGCACACCGCTCATCCACGGGTATCCCGGGATGGTCAGCTCAGTGCCCGGAAAGATACGCGAGGCGTCTGTGATGGAATTCA
>JASFUN010000304.1:0-3524 GCA_050050255.1 Anaerolineales bacterium
GAAATCAGCCTGCACGGGTTCTCCGTTAACGAGGAGTTGGTCATTTGGCCTGATCTCGATTTCGAAGGATTGATCGTCCACGCTGGCGATGTATTTCATCGCGCCTCCATGCTCGTGTGATTGGCCAGCCTGATAGTCAGGGTGTGCAGTTTCGCGTTCACCGGTTCATCCGCTCCCAACGACTGACCCACTTCCAGTTGCTTGTATCGCGCTTGCTGCGCCGCACGATCTGGGCGGCCTGCTGCCCCTCCCGGTGGGCTACCAGCGTCGCCATGACCGCTGCGATGGCTATCAGGTCCTCGCGCTCCTCCTCGGGTGAATCCATGGAGAAGCGCTCCTCGACGAAGCGTGTATCAAACGACCCGGCGATGAAGCGGTGCGAATCCATGATGTTCTGGTGGAAGGGGATGTTCGTCTTTACGCCCAGGATGCGGTATTCTTCGAGGGCGCGGCGCATGCGCAGGATCGTTTCACCACGCGTCTCCCCCCAGCAGATTAATTTTGAAATAAGCGAATCGTAATAAGGGGATATCTCGAAGCCGGCGTAGACGCCGGTGTCAACCCGCACACCCGGCCCGCTCGGAGGGATCACCGAATTCAGTACGCCGGTGGAGGGCACGAAATTGGCATAGGGATCTTCGGCGTTGATGCGGCACTCCATCGCCCAGCCGTTCATGTGGACATCGTCCTGCTCGTAACGCAATTTGCGTCCGCGTGCGATGCGGATCTGTTCTTTGACGATATCGATGCCGGTGACCAGTTCTGTCACAGGATGCTCGACCTGCAGGCGGGTGTTCATCTCGAGGAAATAGAAGTTTTCATCCTTGTCGACCAGGAATTCGATCGTCCCGGCGTTGAGGTAATCGACTGATTTTGCTGCCTTACAGGCGACCTCGCCCATCTTGACACGCAATTCTTCGTTCATGAACGGGGACGGTGATTCCTCGAGTAGTTTCTGGTGTCGGCGTTGGAGTGAGCACTCGCGCTCGCCCAGGTGGATCACGTTTCCGTGACTGTCAGCCAGGATCTGGAATTCGATGTGTCGGGCTCCCTCAATGAGCTTCTCAAGGTAGACATTTCCATCCCCGAACGATGATTCCGCCTCCCGCCTGGCTGATTCGAGCAGTCCAGGCATCTCCTCCAGGGAGCGGACCTCGCGCATGCCCTTGCCCCCACCTCCTGCAGTGGCCTTGATCAGCAGCGGAAAGCCGATGTCAGGCGCAAGATCGAGGAGTTCGGCGTCACTGAGATCCCCCTCACCTTCGGTTCCGGGGACGACCGGTACGCCCGCAGCGGTTACAGTTGCCCGTGCGACGGCCTTATCACCCATCGCGGCGATTGCACTCGGGCGTGGGCCGATAAATACAAGACCGGCATCCTCCACTGCCTGGGCAAAGTCGTCGCGCTCCGCCAGAAATCCATAGCCGGGATGGACTGCCCCGGCACCGCTTTTCTTTGCAATCTCTACAATTTTGTCAATCCGCAAGTACGAGTCGCGTGCTGCAGCTGGACCAAGCAGGTAGGCCTCGTCCGCCTGCCGAACGTGCAGTGCCGCACGATCGGCCTCGGAATAAACCGCGACGGTGCTCATGCCCAGCTCTCGACAAGCGCGGATTACACGCACCGCGATCTCTCCACGATTTGCGATCAACACCTTGTTAAACATCGGCCTCCTCAGTCAGCATGTATCAGCGTGCGCGATCAAGAAACTCCAGCACACGTTTGTTGAACTCTTCAGGAATTTCGTGCGGAGGCATATGGCCACCCCCGGGTATCATCCAGAGCTCGCCGCTTTGAACACCGTCGGCAATGTCGCGGGCGTGCTGTGGAGTTGCGTGCTCGTCCAGTTCGCCCTGGATTACGAGTGTCGGGCAGCTGATCTCTTCAAGCATATCTGACATCTCGAGTTGGGACGTATCACTTTTCAACCAGTGTTGTATCCACATGCGCGCTAACTTCTCCGCACGGTCGCCGTGCTCCCTTTCCAATGTGCTGGAAAGCGGAGGGATCTGAACCTGCTCAGCGATCGAGCGCAAGCCCGCGCTCATCTTCTCCTCGTAGTATATATGAGCGGCGACGATGACCAGACTGGCAATGCGCTCAGGGTGCATTGCCGCCATTATTAATGCGATCGAGCCGCCCTCGCTGTGACCAATAAGCGCGCTGCGGTCGATCGCCAGCGAATCAATGAGAATGAAAGCTTCACGGGCATCCTGCTGCAGGAAACGTTCATCAAAGCCGGGCCGTGGATCAGAGCGACCGTAGCCCCAGCGATCATAGACCAGAACCTCCCAGCCAGCTTCGCACAGCGCAGGGATCTGTTGCCGCCAGGATCTCACAGAGCCCAGTCCGTGGTGCAGCAGCGTCACCGTGCCATTTTCTGGCTGCCCATAACGTTCCCAATAGAGGGCATGACCGTCCACCACGGTTGAACCTGCTTGACGTGATTGCGCCCCAGCGATCTTTGCGTTCATCTCCTATTTACAGCGGGATGTTTCCGTGCTTCTTTGGTGGGTTTGAATCGCGCTTGTTCGATAACATCTCGAGTGCGTTGATCAGCCTCGGTCGCGTGTAGCGTGGCTCGATGACGTCATCGATATACCCGCGGGAAGCGGCAATATATGGGTTGGCAAACTTGGCACGGTATTCTTCCACGAGCTCCTCATGGCGCTCATCGGGATCTTCAGCCTCTGCAAGTTCCTTCCGGAAGATGATATTCACGGCGCCCTCCGGCCCCATGACGGCCAGCTCAGCCGAAGGCCAGGCGAAGTTTAAATCACCGCGGATGTGCTTGGAGGACATAACGTCGTATGCACCTCCATACGCCTTGCGGGTGATCACGGTGATCTTGGGCACGGTCGCCTCGCAGTAGGCATAGAGTAGTTTGGCACCGTGGCGGATGATGCCACCGTGCTCCTGGCCGGTCCCGGGCAAAAATCCGGGCACATCGACAAAAGTTATCAGCGGGAGGTTGAAGGAATCGCAAAAGCGAACGAATCGGCCCGCCTTGTCGGAGGAATTGATGTCCAGCACCCCGGCCAGCACACCCGGTTGGTTGGCGATGATGCCAACGCTGTGACCTCCCAGGCGCCCAAAACATGTGACGATGTTCTGCGCGTAGTTCTCGTGGACCTCCATGAAGACGCCATCGTCGACGACCAGTTTAATTACTTCGCGCATATCATATGGTTTGCTGGGTTCATCCGGAATGATGTGGTCCAGGGCCTCTTCCGTTCGCAGGCGGTCATCGGATGTGGGAACGAAAGGGGGATCTTCCATGTTGTTCTGGGGCAGATATGAGAGCATCACACGGATCATGTAGAGGCAATCCGCTTCGTTTTCGGCCACATAATGACACACTCCGGAGGTGCTGGCGTGGGTATCCGCGCCCCCGAGCTCTTCGAACGTGACGTCCTCGTGCGTGACTGTCTTGACCACATCTGGCCCGGTTACAAACATATAGGATGAGTTTCTCACCATGAAGATAAAATCGGTCAGGGCAGGGGAATAGACAGCCCCCCCGG
>JASFUN010000305.1:0-3514 GCA_050050255.1 Anaerolineales bacterium
GTTGCCATCGAGGTCGGCACGCTGCGCATGCAAGATGGCCACGTCCGGCTGAAGCGGGGGAACGACCGCGATTTCACCGCCGCCGAACGGATCGGCGATGAAACGGATCTTCGGATTAACCTGCGGGAAATCCGTGCCAACGTAGGAGCGCAGCGGGTAGAAGGGGAGCCGGCTGGCGCCGGCAATGTAACGTCCGATCATCCCGAAGTGAGAGTATTCCTCCACTTCCACCGGCCCGGGAAAGCTTTGTTCCACTGCCCTGCGGATGCAGTGCAGCGAGCCCACACCGGGATTACCGAGGTATGAAAAGATCAACTTGCGCGCCGTGCCAGCTGCGATCATCTGATCATAGACTAGATCTGGCGTCATGCGCGCCAGCACAAGATCTCGTCTCCCCTGGCGGATGATTTCGTGCGCCGCAGCGAAGCAGATGAACGCCGTGAAACCTTCGATCGCGACCGTCATGCCATCCTCGACGTGTGCGGCGATGGCCGACCGCATGTCCATAAGTTTTTCCTTCATCATTCCCTCTTTAGTGCAAACCGCTTCCATATCTGCGATGACAGAATCGAACGCGCGTTGATTGTAGCGCTCAACGATTGATATGCAACTTCACGGAGAAGCGAGGTCGGGCCATGCCAGCCAGGTGACGCGCTTTGCCAGAATTGGTCCTTGACTTTTCAACTAATTTACCGTATTATCCTAATAACCCGATAACCTGGGTAATTGAGATAAACTGCTTTTGTGGAAGGGAACGATCGACATGCCAGCTCCGATTCGAGATCTAATCATCTCCCCGGAAACAATCCGCTACCGGGTTGCCGACCAGCCTGTTCACAACGCGCTGCACAGCATGATGCTCTTGCTGAGGGAACATGAACTCTCGGGCCTGGATGAATTTATCGTGCGGACTGCCAGGGCGATTTCCAAGGAGGTCATGGAAAAACACGCAGTCATCATGTTTGGGGTCCATTATGCCGTGATCCCGCAGAGAGACTATGACGATTTCCATGCTTATCTGCAGGATCTTGAATCCGTTGACCCGATCGTGTTGCGCGATCGCTTGCTGGAGACATACATGGACCTCCCCTGCAGAGACGATGTGGACGAGAGCTTTACGCAGATGTCAAAGGACGAAATCTTATCGGATTTCGACACCTTCCTGGCTTACCTGCGTTCTCGATTTGGACCCGAATTGATCTTCGAGGACATCGAAAGAAAAGCCTACGAGCTGCTTCGTGAACCGGGGAAGATGCGCGCTGAGATTGTTGACCACCTGAGCATGATGTGGGATCGGTTTTTCGCAGAGGAGTTCGAACGGCGTCAGCCGATGATCGATGAGACTGTTGATGCTTTTAGCGGTTTTGATTTTGAAGGCATGAGTGATGAGGAAGCGATGCGTGCGGTGACCGGGCAATGGAATGAAAAGCTGGAACACTTCCTGTCCGAGTACGAGCATATCGTGTTTGTACCCTCCCCTCACATCGGGCCTTACACCGGGCCATTAATCGCCGGTGACACGCTCTGGATGATGTTCAGCTGCCGCCTCCCCTCCGGCTCGCCATTGGGTCTTAGTGAAGTGAGCCGAGCCGAACTGCTCGTATGGCTGTCAGCCCTGGCTGACGACACCCGGCTGCACATCCTGGCCTTGCTAAAGGACCGTGGCGAATTATGCGCCCAGGACATCATTTCACTGCTGGATACGAGCCAATCGACGGTCTCTCGACACCTGCGTCAGCTGAGCGCTTCGGGATACGTTCGTGAACACCGCACCGAAGCCGGCAAATGCTACCGGATTAACGCCGAGCGCTTCGAGGAAACTATTAAAGCTCTGGAAGGTTTGATCCCCTGAATCTGGACGATCGGCCAGGTCGTTGCTGGCCCTTCGGTTGTAGGAATTGACCGCAATCCGCTCTAGGATTGCAGAAAAGGAGAACGGCGATGTTACCCACCTGGCGAGATGTGGAAATACAATCTGAGATCCGTAAGCAACGTGTGCGGGAAGCCGAGGCGAGGCACATCATGAACCTGCTGCCCGAAGCCGGCGAGGCTGACCTTCCGGCTCGCGCGGCAGCCCTGGTTCGGCTTGGCGACTGGATGGTAAGCGTCGGGGAGCAACTGCGCACCCGCTACGGAGGGGTGGCACAGGTTGATCCCCAGCTCCAATCGCTGGAACAAGGCTGCTGATCAGGCCGGGCAGTTATGCGATACCCCGACGGCGGGTATCTGCCGGACCCGCTCGATTGTGTCGGATTGCGAGGCGGGTCCGTCGGACTCGCCAGGCGATGATCATAAATGCACCCGCTGCACCTGGCCTCGTCGGGGACCTTAGACCTTAGCATAGCGAAGATCCTTCCTCGCAGTTTGAAGGGTTTGTACGAGTGATATTGAAACGAAATTACTGGCGCCTGAAAGCCGCCATAGATAACTACCCACGCAATTTCTGGCTCCTGATGGT
The DNA here is from genome assembly GCA_050050255.1 of Anaerolineales bacterium. Lineage (GTDB taxonomy): Bacteria > Chloroflexota > Anaerolineae > Anaerolineales > E44-bin32 > E44-bin32. The sequence continues at coordinate 2,459 of JASFUN010000305.1, forward strand.
CGTGTCTTTCATTGACCGTCTGGGTGGATTCATCCTGTTCCCGTTCTTCACTCTCTACATTACCAGCAAGTTCGGTGTGGGAATGACGAGTGTCGGGTTCATATTCGGCGCATTCTCAATCACGGGGATCGTGGGCAGCACGATCGGCGGAGCTCTGACCGATCGGCTGGGCCGCAAGCCAATGCTCTTGTTCGGTTTGATCGTGAGCGCGGTCTCCAGCATCTGGCTAGGCTTCGCGGATAACCTCCAGATGTTCTTCGCCGGCGCCGTCTTCGTCGGGTTGTTTTCGAATGCCGGAGGGCCTGCTCAACAGGCCATGCTGGCAGACCTCCTTCCCGACTCGCAGCGTGCCAAAGGATTTGCGATCTGGCGAGTGATCGTCAACATCGCCGCAGCGGTTGGCCCAGCCATCGGCGGCTTATTAGCCACCCGCTCCTTCCTCTCGCTCTTCATCACCGACGCTGGCGTCAGCGTACTCGTGGCGATCATGGTTTTCTTCCTGCTCCCGGAAACCCGCGCTTTCATAAAAAAGGATCAACGCGAGAGCATGGTGCAGTCTTTCCAGGGCTACGGGCGGGTCATTCGCGACGCCACTTTCATGTTCTTCTGGGTCGCATCCGTATTCACCTGGTTGGTTTACATGCAGATGAACAGCACGCTGGCTGTCTACCTGCGAGACTCTCATGGTGTAAGCGAACAGGGTTTCGGCTTTCTCCTGAGCCTGAACGCAGCGATCGTCGTCCTTTTTCAATTTGCCATCACCCGCCGTGTTGAGCGCTTCCCGCCCTTTCTCGTTATGGCCTGGGGATCACTGCTGTACGCTGTCGGCTTCGGCCTCTACGGGCTTGCAGCAGATTACTCGGCTTTCATCATCGCCATGATCATCATCACGATTGGCGAGATGTTGAACGCTCCAATCGGACAGGCCATCGTAGCCAACCTAGCGCCTGAGGACATGCGTGGTCGCTACATGGCGTTTTTCGGTTTCAGCTTCGCCATACCCGGCATCGTCGGGACTTTGCTGGCCGGATTGATCATGGATAACGCCGACCCGAG
>JASFUN010000306.1:0-3512 GCA_050050255.1 Anaerolineales bacterium
TGTCGTCAGCTATGTCGGCAAATATGAGGCCCAGGATGAATCCATCAAAGCTGCGGCTACGTTCAAGGCGGCGGCTTTTGTGGAGTTTTCCGGATCTGTTCTCGCCTTTGGCTTGATTCTGCTGTTAGCCCCGTTCGGCGCGGAAATCTTCTCCCATAATCCGGACCTGGCTGCGTTGTATGCATTCTATGGAACCTCAGTCATCGCCAACCTCATCGCGGAGAGTTCTACGGGACTGCTCCAATATTTCAATCGCTTTCGCTGGATCGCATTTGTCATGGTCGCCCAAAGCGTCATTACCCTGGCCCTGATCACGGTCGCCTTCCTAACGGGCGCTGGCATCGCGATGGTCGTCGGCGCCTATCTTGTCGGGAAGGTTGTGTTGGCGGTGGGCCTGACGGTGATCGCGCTCTGGCAGGCCCGGCATTCGTGGGGACCTGGCTGGTGGCGGGCACCGCTCGGGACGCTTAGAGACGACCGCAGGGACCTCGTCCGATTCGCGCTCAGCACAAACATCTCGGGCACACTCAACCTCATCACACGTGACAGTGATGAACTCTGGTTGGGCGCGTTCACATCGCCTCTGCAGGCTGGTTTTTACAAGATCGCCAAGGCGATCCTGAACGTCATCCTTATTCCGGTCAGCCCCCTGATCCAGACGACCTATAAAGAGGTCGCAACCGAAATAGCCAACCGGCGCTGGGTCAATGTGCGCTATCTACTCAGAAGCGGGAGTTTGATCTCAGCGGCCTGGACCATCCCGGCCGCCCTGGGACTGGTTGTGTTTGGCAGGTGGGTGGTCGCTCTATACGGAACGAATTTCCTGCCCACCTCCTATGTCTGTCTGCTGATCATGCTGGCCGGCGGTGTGACTGTAAATATTTTTTACTGGAACCGTTCAGTGCTGCTGCCGCTAAACCTGCCCGAATTCCCGACCAAGGTGCACTTCGTCGGTGCCGTTTTGAAGGTGATTGGCATCATCCTTCTGGTCCCCCGTTTTGGAGCCCTGGGGATGGCGGGGCTACTGTCGGCTTTCTTCCTGTTCACTTCCCTGGTGCTCGTCTTGAAAGCGCTGCACACGATCCGTCAAGCTGAGTCCCTTACTGGAACGCCGGGAGTCGCTTGATGCGGATCGCGTGCATTGCTGCTTCAGAAGTACCATCACGAAAAGCGAACTCGATCCGCGTCATGAAGGTGTGCCAGGCGTTCCGGCGCCTGGGTCACGAGGTGAGGCTCTTTCTACCAGGCCATGATCCCGAGATCCCTTGGGAACGGTTGGCTGAACACTACGGTTTGCAAACCTCCATCGAAACCCGATGGATCCCCAACGTCGCTGTGCTGCGGCGTTATGATTTCGGGATCCGGGCGGTCATGCAGGCTATGAATTGGTCCGCAGATATCATGTACGCCTGGCCGCTGCAATCGGCCTGCCTTGCCTCGATATTGAACCAATCGACTCTGTTCGAAGTCCATGATCGACCACGCGGGAGTCTTGGACCGCTGCTGTTTCGTTGGATGCTACGTGGACGTGGCCTCCGCCGCATCCTGCCCATCTCAGATTCCCTGGATGCGTGGCTTGAGGAACACTACCGGGTCTCGCGATTTCGATCTGACAGCCTGGTCATTCGAAGCGGTGTGGACCTGGAAGGGTACCGGGACCTGCCCGGACCATCAGAAGCGAGGAGGCAGCTGGGATTGGCGGAGGGCCTGACGGTGGGCTACACGGGCCACCTCTATCCTGGCCGAGGGATCGATCTGCTCTTTGAACTGGCGAAGAGGAACCCGGATACGCAGTTCCTCTGGGCAGGTGGAACGGAAGTGTCCGTCGAGTCCTGGAGGCACAAGCTTGAGGATGAAGGAGTATCGAATGTGCTGCTCCCGGGCTTTATCCCTCAGGGGGAACTTCCACTCTACCAGGCTGCCTGTGATATTCTGGTGATGCCCTACGAAAAGACCATCACCGTGAGCAGCGGCGCACATACGGAGCAATTCGCCAGCCCGATGAAGGTGTTTGAATATATGGCCAGCGGGCGGGCGATTCTATCGAGCGATCTTCCCGTGCTGCGCGAAGTGCTTCGTGAAGACCTTGCAGCTTTCGCCCCTCCTGAAGATCCCGATCGCTGGGATCGCCAATTAAAGCGCCTGATCGCCGATGAGAAGCTTCGCAGTGAGTTAAGTGAGAAGAGCAGAGCCGAGGCCGGCAAATACAGCTGGGAGACGCGTGCCGGGCGGGCACTGAGAGGTTTAAAGGCCGCTTAGGATGGCTCAGGATAGCTCCAGGCGTCGAGCACGGAATCCATTCATAACGGTCATTTTATTGAGCGTGCTGGTTCGAGTTGTCCTGTGGGTAATTTACGAACCCATTGAGTACAGCGACAGCGGAGCATATCTCCGGCTCGGTGAATTGCTCTTAGATTTTTCACTTAATGGCTACGATGGTTCGAGGGTCCCAGGATATCCGCTTTTCATCGCGCTTCTGAGGCTTGATCCGCAGGCAATATGGTTCGTTCAAATGTCTCTGGGAGTTCTGACGGCTGCGCTGCTCTTCTGGATCACCTGGCGAACGACAGGTAGCCCGGGGGCAAGCTTTATCGTGGGCGGGGTGCAGGCTGTTTTCCCTGCCACCGTGTTGTTTGAAGCGAACCTTCTCACCGAGACGCTGACTTTCTTTCTCATCGTGTTGACCCTGGCGCTCCTCGTCGCTTACAGACAATCCAGGATACGAACTTCAAAGCTTGTATTAGCCGGATTAATAGGGATCTCTGCCAGCCTGGCAGGTTTGGTGCGACCGATTTTCTTCCCGTTGACCCTGTGGCTTGTGCCTTTCCTGTGGTTTGCCGGAGGAGCGTCTCCGAGACAAAGATTGAGCATGCTCGCGCTCTTTGCCGTTTTCCCGCTGTTGATGCAAGGTGGGTGGCTATACTTTATGCGAGCTCATTTCCATGTGATCTCACCGACGGCCATCGGCGGCTACAACATGGTGCAGCATTCGGGTGAATTCTTTGAGGATTTGCCCGACGAATATGCTGTCATCCGGGATGTTTATATTCGCTACCGCGATAAACAAATCATCATGCGCGGGTCACAAAATAATGCTATCTGGCAGGCTGTCCCCGAGCTAACAGAGTCCAGTGGGATGAATTTCTATGAACTCTCGAGGAAGCTGAATGAGCTCTCATGGATGCTCATCCGCGAACATCCCAGGGGGTATTTGATAAACGTAATCGAAGGGTGGTTCTGGTTCTGGAAGGCGCCAGTTTACTGGCGGGCAGATGCCTTATCCGGTGTGCTGCTGCAGTCGGTTGTGCGGGTTTGGATCCTGTTGGGAAGGGCAGTAGCGCTTGCTGCAAACGCGGCATTTTTGCTCGTGAGCGTGGGGGCACTAATCAGTCGGAGTGTGCGTAACTGGGTTAGAATCGACGCCATGTCCTTATTTGTGGGAGGCTTCATCTGGTGGACATCCATTCTACAGTCGCTCTTCGAACATGGTGATAATCCCCGCTTTCTCGTTC
>JASFUN010000307.1:0-3508 GCA_050050255.1 Anaerolineales bacterium
CCCCCACCTTGGGTTTCTGGATCAACAACTGACTGGTGTAGAATAGACGCGCGGATAAATGATCGCCCACCCAATCCGTACCGACTTCATAGCGATCCGGATCGGATGCTTGTCGAACCATTGGAGGCCCAAGTGAGCCATGCAAGCCTTATGCTCATCGACGACGACGCTCTCCTGCGCAGGAGCCTGAGCTTTACCCTTGAAAAAGCCGGTTTTGAGACCTTTACCGCAGAGAATGCGGAGGATGGCCTTGCTGCCGCTCGTCGTGATAGTCCCGACCTGGTTCTGCTGGATATCAGCCTGCCAGGGATGGATGGTCTGGATGCGCTGCGCAAATTCAAAGACGAACTCGGCGTCCCGGTTATTTTCCTCACCGCGCGCCGCAAGGAGCTTGATGAAGCCCTGGGCCTGGAATTGGGTGCGGACGATTACGTCACCAAGCCCTTCGATGAAGACGTACTTCTCGCCCGTATCAAAGCCGTGCTTCGCCGAACGAAACGGGGCCGATTGCCAACCCACGAGGATGACGTTCTTGAAGTTGGCGACCTTCTAATCGATCCGGGTGCCCACACCATCGAAATCGGCGGTGAGGAGGTTGATCTTCCCCCGCGCGAGTACGACCTCCTGCATGCTCTCGCGCTCGAAGCGGGCAAGGTCGTATCGGCGGACGAGCTGCTGACCCGCGTCTGGGGGGCTGAGTACATGGGTGAACCCCAGGTGGTCTATGTCCATATCCGTTGGCTGCGTGAAAAGATTGAAGAAGATCCGCACGAACCGGTGCGCATCCAGACGGTTCGCGGCGTCGGCTACAAGCTCATCCCCAAAACCGGAGAGGGCACTTGACCCTGCGTTTCCGCTTCATCCTCAGCACGGTTCTTCCGATCTTCATCGTTCTGCCCCTCATGGGGCTTCTTTCGGTGTACATGTTTGAGCAGCGCATCCTCATCCCGCGTCAGAGCAGGGAAATCGAATCCGATATGGACCTCTTCCAGGATCTAGCCAGGGAGAACCCGTCCATCTTTACCTCCACGGGCGAGGCGAGGACATTTATCGATAGTTACGCTCGTCGGGCTAGCTGGAGGTTGATGATCATCGACCCCGATGGCTTTCTCATGGCCATCAGCGATCCCGACGAACAAAGCCGTGTCGGAGAGACGATCCTGCGCCCGGAATTTGAAGATGTCCTCTCCGGGCAAGAACTGACCCTGACAGAGCACAGTCCGTCTCTGGATGTCGAGACGATCGACACCTGGGCGGCCGTGCATGACCGTTCCGGCAATCTGCTGGGCGTTCTGCGTATCTCACTTCCCCTCGAGACCATCACCGATGAACTCATGCGCTTGCGCGGGCTCATCGCCCTGACGATGGGTGCCGGCTTGCTGGTCGGCACGTTAATCGCGCTCGGATTGGCCACCAGCATGGAAAGACCGCTTACCCAGATGACGGAATCGATCAGCGCGATGGCCTGGAAGAAGGATCCCGAAGTAATCCACATGGAAGGTCCAGAGGAATTCAAGTTGTTGGCTTCGGCTTTCAACCATCTCATTGAGCGCATCGATGAGATGGAGGTGACGCGCAGGAAATTGCTTGCCAATCTGGTTCATGAGCTCGGACGACCGCTTGGAGCGCTGAGCGCCGCACTGCACGCCCTCATGTCCGGGGCAGACCAGGACCCCGAGCTTCAGCTTGAACTGCTCGTCGGCATGGACACACAGACCCGCGATCTTGCACGCCTCGTGGATGACCTTACCCATCTCTATGACGAGGATGCCGGACGTTTCAAGCTCGAAAGTGAGACCGTGGAAATTCAAACCTGGCTTCGAGAAACCGTGGCTACCTGGAGGGCACAAGCAAATCAAAAATCCATCCATCTGATCCTGGACGCCGCTCAAGAAGAAGTTGCCCTGAACATCGATCCGCATCGAATGAGCCAGGCTCTCGGCAACCTGCTGAGCAACGCGATCAAGTTCACACCCACAGGAGGTGAAATCCGGGTGCGCGCCGGCGTCGAGGACCAGCAGATGGTCATCCGGGTGCAGGACAGCGGTCCGGGGCTCAGCCCGGAAGATCGTGAAAACTTGTTCACGCCCTTCTACAGAGGCAAGCATAGCACCCGCTTCCCCAAGGGTATGGGCCTGGGCTTGAGCATCGCGCGCGACATCCTCCAATCGCACGGGGGCAAACTCGTTTTGGAGGAATCGAAAGGACCCGGGACAAAATTCGCCATCCACCTGCCGTTGGATGCTCGTCCGGATCAGTCAGCATAGCTCAGAGGTGCACAATCACTTTATGTTTGATCGGGCCGCATTCAAGCTCGATCTGATCTGAACTCAACCGCCTGCCATCCAGCTCGACCCACTTGACTCCCTTTCCCGTTCCATCCGGGTTCACGACTCGAATGTCGTATATTGATTTGCCGTAGCGGAAGGACAGACTAAACCCTTCCCATTCGGGGGGAATGACCGGGTCGAGCGTGAGCTTCTCGCCTCGCAGTTTGAAACCCAGCACGCCCTCCAACCAGACCCGATACATCCAACCCGCCGATCCCGTGTACCAGGTCCAACCACCCCTGCCCACATCACCGGAGAGAGCATAGATATCCGCTGCTACTGCGTATGGCTCAACCTCATAGCGCCGCGCAGCGTTGATATCTGAGGAATGTTCTATCGGGTTGAGCATATTCAGCAGCCTGACGGCTTTCTCCCCCTCTCCTTGCACGGCGAATGCCATCGCGAGCCACAGCGCCCCGTGTGTGTACTGCCCTCCGTTCTCTCGCACTCCCGGCGGGTAGCCCCGCACGTAGCCAGGATCCCGATCCTCGAGCGCAAAGGGTGGCGAAAAGAGCAAAGCCAGGTGATCGTCTTCATGCACCAGCTTCTCCCATGCTGCTTCAAGAGCGTCACTGGCATGCGCCTGCTCTGCAGACCCGGCGAGTGTAGCCCAGGACTGCGGCAGAGAGAAGATTCTGCTTCTTGAACCATCACTTGCCCCCACCGGTTCACCTTCATCCGTAAACGCTCTCAGATACCAATTCCCATCCCAGGCGACCTGGTCTATGACCTGCCGCAGGTTCACCGCCCGCTCACTGTACTGCCTGGCACGATCCGCTTTCCCGTAGATTTTCGAAAGCTCGGCGAAGCGATCCAGAGCCTCCGCCAAAAACCAGGCTAACCACACGGATTCCCCCTTTCCATCCCCGCCGACACGATTCAACCCGTCGTTCCAATCGCCGCTTCCGATAAGCGGAAGCCCGTGTTTTCCAGAGGTCGCAGCCCGGTCCAGTGCCCGCCGGCAGTGCTCATACAGATCGGCTTCTTCATCCGATTTTCCGGGTAGGAAATAGCGCTCACGCTCTTTTTCGCCAAGCGGTTCGCCTTCCAAGAACGGGACCTTTTCCTTTAATACGTCAATATCCGCGGTGATGCGCACGTATTGAGCGACGACGTAAACAAGCCACAGCGGATCATCGCTGATGCGCGTACGGACACCAGCGTCACCCGGCGGATGC
>JASFUN010000308.1:0-3507 GCA_050050255.1 Anaerolineales bacterium
CTTCAGGTAATTTCCATCCACGCTGCGGCCGAGAACCTGGGCGACCATGCCGGCCTCAAAGATGTAGCGGATCGGGCACACCCGATCTCCACAGGTTCGACAATTCACGTTCTCAAGTACCCAGCCCGGATAGTACAGGTACAGGCACAGACCGGATTCGTTCGTGCGGAACCAGCGCGTGTCCGAGTAGGGACCATAAGAACCATCCTGCACACCGGCGACTCGCCACCAATACGTGCCGCAGTCTTCCAACGGGTCCGGGCTCAGGTTTGTGGCCGGGATGCTGTATTCGCCCAACAAATTCGTCCCATCAAAAGCCGAAGTGGTCTGCAGGTCCACGAGGTAGCCATCGGGGATGCAGCCGGGGTCACCCGCCTTCCAGTGCAGCCACGGGGTGAGCGTGTCGACGGTCTCCCCGTTCGCCGGGTAGATCTGCTGTGGGGCTTCAACTTCGCTCAGGTTGGCGCACTCCGGACCTGTGAAGAACGAGCGTTTCGAACTCGGAGGTCCAAAATCCGTCCCAACCCCCGCGAAGACCTCCCACCAGTACTGCAGGGATGGCTCGAGCGAGACGCCAGGCGTCCAGGAGGTGCTGGGATTGCCAGTACCGCCGTTCAGACTTGTGTCGGCGAAGTCGAAATCTTTTGACAGGTGGATGCCGTATCCTTCAACCTCACAAGTCCCGGGCCAGCTCCACTCCAGCACTGGCTGCAGGTCGGGGACGATTTCGTACGGCCCCGGCCAAACGAGCACCGGCGGGACAAATTCATACGGCGCGCATGTGCAGCTGTCGCTCGTGTCTACGCTGAACTCGGCCACTGCTGACCATGGGCCGTCGTCCGTGTCGTGGACCGCTGCGACGCGCCAGTAATAATCAGTACAGTCGCTGAGATTAACTCCCGTCGTCCAGGCTTTAAAAGGATGGTCCGTCGATCGCACGTCCACGGTCAGGCTGCTGAAATCCGCCATCTCAGAAACCTGCAGGTGGTAGCCTTCAGGGGTACAGGCTGGATCCGAATAATCCCAGATGTATTTCGGATCGTTCACATTTACAGTATCCCCACCGATGGGTTCCACCGGGTCGGGGGCGATTAAATCAGCGGTCTGGCAGACCGGCCCGACGAAGAACTGCCACTCACTTGAGTACGGACCGATCAACGTGCCGTTCTTCGATGCCACACTCCACAGGTATGCAACACCTGTAGTCAGGTCCGAACCAGGCGCCCATGACCTATCGGGACTGCCCGTGGGTCCTCCAAAGCCTGTTGCTGGAGCGATGGTTCCATTTGTCGAGTTTGTGAACAGATTGATGATGTATTCCTGGGGGTCGCAAAACCCTTCAGGGTAGTCCCAGGTCAAGGTCGGGCGAAGATCGCCCACCATAGACATGTTGAGCGGGGACGTATTTTGAGGTTCTACAAAAGTACCATCACAGGTAGGTCCGCATGAGGCGATCCCAATACTGAGGAATATGAGCATGAGCGCATAACGCCAAGCTGGTTTCACAGTTCTCCTCCTTCTGCATTGTCATTTGATCTAACCCATACTTGTGAAAACCCTTCCATACCTGTAACGGAAGAAACCGCCCGTTTGTGACATCGATCACGAGGATCTGTTAATCTATTGTTACACTTTTTAGTGAACTTGCAACTTGTACCCTGGTCCACCCTCAGGCAAAGCAAGCGGCTTCTCCCGTACTTCCGAGGTCATTTGTCCTCTATTCGGGGGCGCACTTCAACTCACTATTCACCTGACTTCGAATATGCGCACATCCGGACGGCTATCGACAATGAGTTCAAACCTGCTCGTTGAGCGAATCACCTGCTCGGGTAGGAGGAGAAGTTGGACCAGAGCCGATGTGTAGGCTTGATGGTCAAGCAGATATACATCCGAATCCTCCATCCGGATTATCAGGTGCACCCCTTCAGCCTGGTGGGAATAGTCGAAATGCTCAGCGCCTTGCTCGTCGAGCAGGTCGGCGCTCACCAGTTCCATCTCCCTCCCCGATCGATCGACAAAGCTGCCTCTCTCCAGATCAAGTTCGAGCGGCTGCACATGATTTACAATCGTGTTCATATCGCCTTTATACTGTTCAAAATCCCAAGATCCATAGTATTGAATCCACGGGAGAAGCGATATGGCCTCCCATTGAACAACCAGGTACTGCGGGACGGGCAGTTCTTCCACCGGTCCTGCCCAGGCTGCTTTCTCAAACCAAGAATTGACCTGGTCAGCTTCCCAGCGCCGCCATTCTCGCCACGGCTCATTGCTGTGCGCTGCGCTGTAGCGGATGAGTTCCGCCGACGATGCGAGGTCATCAGTTCCCAGCACGCGGCCGAGTACGAATAGGTAAGGACCGGTGTTGCGGCCACCATCGGCGAAAGAGGGCATGCCCGCGAAGTACTGCGCTGCGTACCCGTAGTCCCACCAGGTCCAGATGAGACCGTCCCTTTCGCTGACCATGTCCAGCTGACGCAGCGCGGCAGCGTGCTCTGGCTCCACCACGCTCTCAACAGGGAAGCGCCCGTAGGATCGGTGAACAAGAGGGACGGCGATGAGAAGCGCCCCTGCAAACAACAGCGGAGATCCCGGGATTTCCCTGCTTCTTAGGAGGAGCTTCGCAGGCAGGATCCAGGCTGCAGCAACGCAAAGAGCCAGCATGACGACGGGGGAGGCGAACATCGCGAATCGTATGCCGATGGATGGTGATAACAAACCCAGTAGAAGAGCAGGTGCCAGGAACAGCGCCTCCGGTCGCTTGATCGTCACGTAGATGTAGCCGAGCAATCCGAGGACGGACAACCAGGCCTGATATCCAATTCCCTGAAGGGCTGTCCTGATACTTGTATCCTGCGTCTCTCGAACAGATCTCGCCAGGTCTGGAAACACAAGGGAGGCCGTATCGCCGGCACCGAGCCGGAAATAGTGCGTAATCCGCTCGAGCAGAAACTCATGGTATTGGAAAACACTAAACGTGAGCAGCAAAGCCACGCTGACCCACAACCACATGCGCCTCAGACGGAACGTGGAAGACGAAGGAACCGGTATGCGTTCCCCAAACAGCACCAGCAGCAAGCCCAGAAGCGAACCGATCCACCCCAGCCCCGTCGCCAGCGTGATCGCGACGAGATCGATCCCTGCCGAATTGTGCGTTCCGAGGCGCCCTTTGAGGATGATCAGCGCAAGCGCAATCCAAACCATCGCAATGATGGAAACCTGGATATAACCGTGCCACCCCGAAGCGGCGGGGATGAAGACAATCAGGAGCAGCGGTCGATAGAGCGCCCATCGCAAGCCCCCCCGCCCGGATTTTCCCGGTCCACCATCAGAGAGAGTGCTCTGCAGCCAAACGGCCATCAAGAGGCTTATTAGAACCGGGAAGAAAAGCGTAGCCCAATCTGTATCGAAGTAACCCAGGCGGGTGCGAGAGAAGACCGCCGGCGTGAACGTTCCAAATACCCCCGCTGCCAGCATCGCCATCTCAGGCGCGCCCAGGTTGAACGCCCA
>JASFUN010000309.1:0-3507 GCA_050050255.1 Anaerolineales bacterium
AGGCCCTCTAGTTTTTCAATAATCTCGCGTGCGTCATCCAGGCGACCCTTCCGCAGGACGATCTCGCCGACGATCACCCAGATGATGGCCGTCGCAAACAAGTCGGGAATAAAAACATCCAGTTGCCCGCGCCACTTTTCTACCAGGTCGTAAGCCGGATCAACTTCGCCCAATGCGAGGTGGATGTAGGCTTTAAAAATTTCGGCTCTCGCCTGGAAGGCAGGAAAACCCTCCAGATATTTCATCGATTGCTGCACAGATTGAAAGGCAAGATCCGTCGCACCTAACCAACTGTAGGTCCAGGCTAAATAGATCGGCGGGAAAATCGAGGCTGCGTAAAAGTTGCCTTGTGAACCAATCCGCATACACTCCTGGATCATCTCGATGCCTTCTGAGATTTTGCCACATTCAACCTTGGTGCCGGAACACACCATCATGCTGTAGGCCTGTCCCCACAGGTTATCAATGCGCTGACTGATCTCAAGCGCCTCATTGGCCAATTCCTCAGATTTTTCAAAATCCCCCTTGCCGAACATCATATCAGCGGCTGTCGTCAGGTTATCGGCAAGCATGGGTAAATTCCCTTCAGCTCGCCAGAGTGATTCAGCTTCCTCTTGTGCGGCAATAGCCTCATCAAATCGGAAGTTGCTTGAATAGGCTCGTCCCAGATCGTTCAGGATGAAGGGTAGCAGTTCTTCCAGATCGTTCTCGCGGGCGATCGCCAGGGCGCGCTCACCTGCCTGGATCCCTTTCTCATAATCAAGGCCCATGTAAAAATGCTGCAGCAATAGATTCCAGAGTGTTTTTGCGGTCGCTTCTGGATTTTCAAGCTCCTCAGCAATCTTCAATGCACGTTCCGCAAGGATAGGACCGGTATCGCGGTCTCGCACATCCGTCGGTACAGAGTAGATCGTGACCTGGGGCAGCAGGCCATCCAGTTCCATCCTCGGGTCATCAAGCTCGACGCCCTGCTTCTCAATCCGTCTATATAGCGCGAGCGCCGGCTGCCAATCACCATTCATCTCATATACCCTGCCCAGTTTGAGCAACAGCTGGGCCCAATCCCGGGAACCAACTTCTTCCTCCGGGAACATGTCCAAAACGCGCCGGTAATAATCAATCGCCTCCCCGTTTGCATATAGACTGGCAGCGTAGTCACCGGCTATCCGGAAGTAGCGACGTGCCTTAGCTAACTGCCTGGCTTGCTGGAAATGGTGGCCGAGGCGGCCGGCAAATTCCTCCACACGGTCCCCGTATAGCAGCTCTAATGTCTCCCCAACTTTTAGATGGAAGCGGCGCCTCTGCCTCCTGAGCAAGGTGCTGTATGCCGCGTCGCGCGTCAGTTCATGAGTAAAGCTGTACTCTGCTTCAGGGACCCTCCTGACCTCGCGGATCAGCTCATGCCGCTGGAGGATACTCAAATGTTCCTGCAGCCGACCATTGCTTCCGACGACACTTGCCAGGACCGGCTGGTCAAACGATCGGCCAATCACCGCAGCGTACTGCAGCGTCGTCCGGGTTTCTGCCGGCAGGCGGTCGATGCGCGCCGTCAGTAAAGCGTTCAGGTTATCTGGAATGATGACTTCTTCCGGTTCTTTCACCGCTTCCCACCGGTCCAATTCTTCATCCCGCTCGATGATACGGTGTTCGATGAGCATACGTATCACTTCTTCGACGAAGAAAGGGTTACCCTCCGCTTTTGACTTGATCATCTCGCGAAGACTCGCAGGCAGATTCGAAACTGTTAATAATGCTTCGATAAGCTCTTCACTCTGCTCATCACTTAATGGCTGCAGCGGGATTTCCGTGTATCGATGCGGGTAGTCCGTCTCGCCGCTCAGTTTGATCTGCCAACCCGCAGAGCGGCGATAAGGTCGCAAAGAGCAGAGGTACAGTACCGGGATTTCGTCCGTCAGCCCGAATAGATGAACGATCAGCTCAACAGAAACGGGGTCCGCCCAGTGCAGGTCATCCAGCACAAGCACGATGGGCTGGCGTCTACTGAGCCAGCGCACCAGCTCGGTCACCCCCTGGAAAACCTTCTTCTTGCGAAGCTCTGCATCCATCTCGGCCAGTTCAACGTTAAGTTCCAGGCCGAGCACAACCTGGAGAGCCATCCGGATGGGGTCCTGCAAGTCAGCCGAGAGTCCACCCACGAACTCTTCCATCTTCTCCGAGGTCTTGGTATTCGGTGACGATTCGTCCACGCCGATGAGCGAGCGCAGCATGCGGCGGAAAACGCCGAACGGGAGCGACATGTTGTACGAGACCCCGGCGGCGAACAACCATTCAGGATGGGTGTCTAGCTGCTCATCGGCCCATCGCGAGACCTCGTCGATAAGGCGACTCTTGCCCAGGCCCGCGTCGCCCACTAAGGCGAGAATTGCACCCCGCCCAGCCACGAGCTCCTTGACCCCCTGTTGAAGAGCTCCTAACTCCTGGCTGCGACCGATCAGTGGCGCTGCCAGTCCTTCAATCCCACGTGTTCGCCCTGGTTGAGCGCGGGCTTCAAGCACGCGGTAAGCCTTGATAGGCTCGTCCTTACCTTTAAGCTCAACCTGACCTAAATCTTCAACTTCAAACAGCGCCTTAACGCGCTTGAAAGTATCTTCGGAAATCTGAACACTTCCTGGCTCGGCTGTCTGCTCCATGCGAGCGGCGACGTTGGCGGCGTCGCCCATCGCCGTGTATTCCATCGCCAGGTCACTTCCTATCTCCCCAACGACGACAGGGCCGGTGTTAATACCCACACGCAGGTTGAAGTCGACCCCGAATTCTTCCTTGATGTCCTCCGCAAACGGTCGGATACCAGAGAGGATATCCAGGCCGGCTCTAACAGCCCGTTCAGCATCGTCTTCGTGTGCGATCGGCGCCCCGAAGAAAGCAAGCACGGCATCCCCCATCAAGCGTGCGACAGTTCCCTCATAGCGATAGATTGGGTTGACCATGTAATCGAAAGCTTCGTGCATGACTTCCGCCCAGATTTCGGGATCGAGGTTGCCCGCCATTCTGGTTGAACCGGCGACATCACAGAAAAGAATCGTCACGACACGGCGCTCGCCCTGCATGCTGCGTGCCTTGCGGGCGGCATCCATTTTCTGCGCGTAGATCTGGGGAATCTTCTCCTCGCTCAACGGCGCTTGCACATCGAGTTCAGTTTTCAGAAGTTCGTCATTCATTTTTCTGATGCTTCCTCTTTCAGCGACTGCGGATCAAGCCCGGTTGAGCCATCTGAGTTTGCCTGGTCGATCTCGCCTTCGAAAAATCAATCCTATACCTGGATGGAGGATGAGGATAGCTTGTTGAGGATTTGCTTTGCCGAGCTGCAATTAGGACTGATCTAATCCGTATTATTATACAACTACTGAGCCGACTTAACGCCCACAACATTATTCACCAGAAATTGCCGATGGTGGGCAGGACTTTTACATCATCTTGCCCCCATAACTTAAGCACGCCACTGATCTTTGAATTTCTCTAATTTACGACTAGAATTGTCATAATCTC
>JASFUN010000310.1:0-3502 GCA_050050255.1 Anaerolineales bacterium
TCAGGAAGCGTTAATTAACCAGATTGTCCCGCGCTTGACCGAACTGCAGGTTTATCAGGCGGTGACGGAATCGCTCGCTAGCGAACATGCTGCCCGCATGGTGGCCATGCGCAACGCCACCGACAACGCGGTTGAACTGGCCGGGGCGCTTCGGTTGGAATACAACAAAGCCAGGCAGCAGGCAATCACAAGTGATATGCTCGATATCGTGGGCGGCGCAGAAGCTCAAGGATAGACAGGATTAATTTCTGGAGGCGAGGATGGCAGGTGCTTTAGGTAGGGTTGTTCAGGTCCAGGGCGCAGTCGTTGACTGTGAGTTCCCTAGAGGCGAACTTCCCGAAATTTTCGAAGCGGTCGAGATCCCCCGGGAAGACCAGGATCAACCATTGGTATTGGAGGTCCAGAGGCACCTCGGGAACAGCACTGTACGCACGGTGGCGATGGATTCGACCGATGGACTGAAGCGCGGTATTGAAGCGCGCGCCACAGGTTCTCCCATTCTCGTCCCCGTTGGAGAACCGACGCTGGGGCGTGTGTTTGACGTTCTTGGGAATCCGATTGATAAAGCCGGGCCGGTTGACGTGGTCCAGGAACTTCCCATACATCGTCAGGCGCCTGATTTTGAAGATCAGGCAACTTCGGTAGAAGTTTTCGAAACCGGGTTGAAGGTTATTGACCTCATCGCTCCGTTTACGCGTGGTGGCAAGACAGGTATTTTCGGCGGAGCAGGCGTTGGCAAGACAGTCATCATCCAGGAGCTCATCCGCACAATCGCGACGGTTCACAAGGGCAATTCGGTGTTTGCCGGCGTCGGCGAGCGCACGCGCGAGGGCACCCAGCTCTATCGCGAAATGGTCGAATCAGGGGTGATGAAGGACACCGTGCTCGTCTTCGGTCAGATGAATGAACCGCCAGGCGTCCGACTGCGGGTTGGGCTGACCGCTCTGACGATGGCGGAATACTTCCGTGATCAAGCCCGTGACGTTCTGTTGTTCATCGATAACATCTTCCGCTTCAGCCTCTCCGGCGCAGAAGTCTCGGCGTTGCTGGGTCGTATGCCATCGGCCGTCGGCTACCAGCCGACCTTGGCGACGGAGATGGGTGAGCTGCAGGAGCGGATTACTTCTACCCAGACAGGGTCGATCACGTCCATGCAGGCTGTGTACGTGCCCGCTGACGACTACTCGGATCCTGCGCCAGTAGCCACCTTTACCCACCTGGACGCGACCATCGCGCTGGAACGATCGATATCAGAGAAAGGCATTTACCCGGCAGTCGATCCGCTCTCATCAACCTCGCGCATCCTAGACCCTCAAATCGTTGGCGAAGATCATTACAGCGTCGCCCGTGAGGCTCAGCAGGTTCTGCAGCGTTACAAGGATTTGCAGGACATCATAGCCATTCTTGGTATTGAGGAGTTGAGCGAAGAGGATAAGCTCGTCGTGTCGCGCGCAAGGAAGATCGAACGATTCTTCTCCCAGCCGATGTTCGTCGCAGAACAGTTCACCGGACAGGAAGGACGCTACGTCCCACTGAGCGAGACGGTGCGCGGGTTCCGCGAAATTCTTGATGGCAAGCATGATGAGCTGCCCGAACAAGCATTCATGATGGTCGGAACGATCGAGGAAGCAGTTGAAAAAGCTCAGGATTTTAGCGAAGACTGAGCTTGCTGGAGTTAGGCGATGCCGATCCGTTGTGAGATCGTGACCCAGGATAAATCTCTCTTTGAGGGCCCGGCTGATGTTGTCGTTGCACCGGGTGTGGAGGGCGAACTTGGCATTCTCCCTAACCACGCGCCGCTGCTTACCAACCTCGATATTGGCATCCTGCGCGTGCGCTACCAGGGTGAGGAGCAGATATTCACCATAGCGGGCGGGATACTCGAGGTCCGGCCGGACCTGGTAACGGTCCTGGCAGATGTCGGGGAGTCCATAGACGAGATCGACCTGGCTCGAGCCGAAGAAGCGAAGGAGCGCGCCGAGCGATACCTTGAGGAGGGGCCGCCTCCGGATACTGATGAGTACTTACGCATTCAGGCTGCCCTTAGCCGTTCCAAGTTACGTATAGAGGCTGCCAGCCGCTACCGCAGACGACGATCGCAACCCCCATCCGCCCAAGAACGCTCCGACGAAGGAGCCTAAAATGGCGCTCTTTGGAAAGGATCTGGGTATTGACCTGGGGACGGTCAATACGCTGATCTGTGAAGAAGGCGAGATCGTCCTCCACGAACCAACAGTCGTAGCAATTGATGTCGAAGAATTAAAGATCGTCGATGTTGGACATGCCGCCAACGACATGGATGGCCGCGTACCTGAAACCATCGAGGTAGCCCGACCTCTGCGCAATGGCGTCATCGCGGATTTCGAGATCACCCACCGCATGCTCGGTCATTTCATCGAACAGGTTGCCGGTCCCGGAAGATTGTTTAAGCCGCGCGTGATGATCACGGTTCCATTAGGCGCGACCAGCGTCGAATCGCGCGCCGTTCACGAAGCGACGATCCAATCCGGAAGCCGGGATGTCTACTTGATCCAGCAGCCTCTGGCAGCTGCGATCGGGGTCGGGCTGCCCATCGCAACTCCTTCAGGGAATTTAGTGGTCAGCCTTGGTGGCGGCGTGACCCAGGCGGCGGTAATGGCGATGAGCGGTATCGTCGCTGCTGATGCCACCCGCATCGGAGGTATGAAGCTGGACGAGGCTATCAGCACCTACGTCCGCAAGAAATACGGTCTGATCATCGGGCCACGCACAGCCGAACAGGCCAAAATCCGGGTTGGAGCGGCAATCCCGCAGGACGAAGATCGCTCGATTGAACTTCAAGGTCAGGATCAGGTCACCGGCTTGCCGCGCCCGGTCACGCTAAGCACAAGCGAGATTGTCGAGGCAATCCAGGAGACGCTTCAGTTAATGGCGGTCTCTATCAGAAACGTGCTTGAAAAAACCCCTCCCGAACTTGCCTCCGATATCATCGACAGGGGCATGGTCATCTGCGGAGGTGGGTCGCTGCTGCGTGATATGGATAAGTGGCTGACCCGTGAAACGAGTGTGCCTGCCTATCTTGCGGACGAGCCTGTAGCCTGTACTGCCAAGGGAGCTTCGCGCGCACTTCCTATGCTTGAACGACTGCGACGCAGCCTCCCGGCAATCTAGGAAAGATCCCTGCGGTCAGTCCGCTCTGTAAGTTTGTGGAATCTACCCTGGCAATCGAATGCCAGCTTCAACCACTCTCCACCGCGGTTCGAAATTTGCGTTACTTCACCAGGCAGCAGCTCCTCAATTTACTAACGCCGGGTCCCTTACGAGAACGATCGACTATCTGGTAGTCTGTTGGGTATCAAATCGCATGCCTGGTGGTAGCCATTCACGTTCGGTGTCATAATAGCGTGGATCAACATCCCCTCTTTCTTCCGCTTTATCACCCGGGTTCTTATTAAAGCAAGACGGCTGCCCTGTTGGGGCAGCCGTCTTTGCTTGAATTTTATTTCGCTCAATCAGCCAGGTA
>JASFUN010000311.1:0-3497 GCA_050050255.1 Anaerolineales bacterium
CGCACAGGCAACATCGACGTCTCGCAGGCTGCGCTGGCGGCGCAGGCGTTAAGTGAGGGTGGCCCTGCTGCTGGGGGCTTCATTCCCAGGAAAGGTGCTGAGCCTGGCGGGTCATTGAAGGCGATCCTGCCTGTCGATGTCTTCGGTCAACCGGCAGAGTATGACGACCTGCGCGCCACCGCAGAGACGCATGGACTTGAATTGCTGGAGGATTCCTGTGAGGCGATCGGCGCGCGCTACAAAGATATGCCAGCCGGTATGCTCGGTGACGTCGGCGTATTTGCGTTTTATCCCAACAAGCAGATGACAACGGCCGAGGGGGGCGTGATCGTGACCGATCAGGATCGGATTGCCGATATGGCGCGCGCCCTGCGCAACCAGGGCAGAGCGCCCGGTGACACCTGGTTAGAACACAGCTACCTTGGCTACAACTACCGCCTGAGTGAATTGAGCGCTGCCCTGGGCCGCTCGCAGATGGAGCGCCTGGATACGCTTTTAGAGAAGCGAGATAGAGTCGCCGGATGGTATACGGAGCGCCTGCTCCAAATTGATGCCGTTGAGGTCCCGCAGATCGTTCGCTCCACGACACGCATGAGCTGGTTCGTGTATGTCATCCGCCTGGCCAAAGGGGTCGATCGAAATGAGGTGGCTGAGGGCCTGGCAGCACACGGGGTACCCTCACGCCCGTATTTCGCTCCGATTCATCTGCAGCCGTACTTCCGGGAAATGTACGGCTACCAGGTGGGTGATTTCCCGGTCACGGAGGACCTTGGTGCGCGCAGCCTGGCTTTACCGTTCTCAGGGGTGATGCCAGAAAGCGATGTGGATTACGTGTGTAATGTGATCGCTGACTTGATTAGTTAGCTGTCGCCCGGGGTACCCGCCGACCTCATAATTGAAGGGGAAAAGAAACAGCCCGCAAGGAATACTTGCGGGCTGTTTATCAACAGGTTTAAGCGATCTACTGCTCGCGCACCTGGCGCCAGTTGATCATCACAAAGTTCTCGTTGCAGTCGTCCGAGGTGTCAAAGAAGATTTGTTCAGAGAGAGGCGTCCCTGAGCCGTCGTTCAACTGGATCCAAAGGCTGCCCTCACTCACGATGGGGGTGTTCCCGAGGTCAAAGACATACCCTGACGGGCCAATGACAAGTGCACTGCCCGAGATCGCGTCTAGGCTCACCGGTTGGCCGCCCAGTTCTCCCTCGAGATGAACGCTCAGGTTAACGATGGGCTGGTTTTCGAGATTAAAGACCTGTCCGCCGACTCCCATCCAATCGCATTCTCGGTTGTTGGCGATGTTGGGGATGAGCACCGGGTTGCCTGGTTGCAGGGCAAACGGTGGGGGTACCGGCGTGTTCGTAGGTGAGGCGATAGGCGTTTCGGTCGCCGTTGGGACGGGTGTGTCGGTTGGAGCCGGCGTAAAAGACGGTGTCGCCGTCCATGCGGTGGGTAGCGGCTGGGCGGGGGTGCTTGTAGCGGTGGGTGTGCCCAGGCGCGCTGGAACGGTAGGCGGCGGGAAGGGGTTATACGACGAGTAGGGGTTGAAAAAGACCGTAGTTAACACGATACCCGCAGCCACAATCGCCAGCACCACGATCAGCGTCAGCGCGTTGACAATCAAGTTCCCGATGCGAGAAGTTTGTTTCCGGGGGACCTTCACAAATTGATCATCCATTAGCATATGCCTCCTGATCGACCTCAGTGTGCGATGTTACGTTCAATCACTGCGCTCGAACGGGCAACGTCCAACCAATCTTGAACCGCCCGCTCTTGAAATGCAAGTCGATCTTGAAAACTCAAAGGTCGATTTCCACGCTCCAACACCTCAATGACGTGAAACCCCAGCTCGCTTTCGATGACAGGGCTGAGTTCGCCTGCCTGGGTTGCAAACGCCGCTTCTTCAACCGCCGGTTGGAGCAAGATCCCTGGCGGAAACCAGCCCAGGTCACCGCCTGCAGGGCGGGTGCTTGGGTCAAGTGAGTACGCACGCGCGAGGGTTTCGAAATCTGCACCTGCCAGCAGTTGACTGCGCAGCGTCTCAGCTTCCTCGCTTGTCGCTGTCAGGATGTGACGTGCATGAACCTGTTCCACCTCGGCGGGCACGTTCTCGGAGATCCAGTTGACCATATTCATGGCCAGAAGCTCTTCCAGAAGAGCGGATCTGAAGGATTCGTATGTATAGAAATAATCACTGAACCACGCATCCATGTTTTCAGGTCCACCAAGTTCTGTCCTGAGCGCATCTGTCCTTTGATCGATTTCCGCTTCGCTGACATCCAGCCCTTGCTTCCGGGCACCCTGTGCAAGCAATTTCAGGTCGATCAATTCTTCCAGAACGATGGACTTGTAGTCACCCAATGTTGCAAGGTCAATGCCAGCAGACTGTTGCGCTTGCTCGTACCGCATGACCTCGTTGTCAAATGCTGCAAGCGGGATGATCTCACCATCCACAACGGCTGCGTGGGGGATGCTGGTGGCGGTCGGAGGTGAGCGGGTGTCGGTTGCTGATGGGCTTGCCGTCGGCCGGGAAGCAGGCAGGAGGCTGCAGCCTGCAATGAGCAGCATGCTTGATGTTATCAATAGGAAGCGCAGGCGGGCACTGACCATATGGCTGAGGATTATAACTTCGCAGGTGCACGACGCAATGGTGGCATCATGCATACTGCCAGACTGTCATCAGTTCGATCGGGAAGCGAAAACAAAGACCATCGGCCTGCGGCGGGTCTGAGAGTAGAAAAACTTGGCCATTTCCTCTTCCACCCGGCGTTCAAGCGTGCCGTTCGAGGGTTTGGTGACAACCTCACGGATGCGGTTTTTTGCTTCTTGAAGCAGTTCCTCTGCATCTTCGGTGAAGATGAAGCCGCGCGTG
This sequence comes from Anaerolineales bacterium, assembly GCA_050050255.1. Lineage (GTDB taxonomy): Bacteria > Chloroflexota > Anaerolineae > Anaerolineales > E44-bin32 > E44-bin32. The sequence goes on from JASFUN010000311.1 coordinate 2,870, forward strand.
ATGATGTCCGGCTCCTCGATGAGGTGGACGCCGTCACAATCGAGCAGCAGGTGGATGATCGCAACGCCGTCGCGCGCCAATGCCTCACGCTCGCGCAATACTTTCGGGCCGACGTCACCGACGATGCTGCCATCGACGAAAACATAACCGCCGGGGATGCGGCCTTCAATCGCCATTTCGCCTTCATTGAAACTCACGATGTTCCCGTTTTCCACAACGGCGATGTTTTGTTTCGGGATGCCGATTTCCTGCGCAAGCACCGCGTGCTGCATCAGGTGGCGAAGCTCACCGTGGACCGGGATGAGGTGTTGCGGCTGCACGACCTGCAGGAGCAATTTCATCTCCTCCTGGCTGGCGTGACCTGAAACGTGTACTGGGGCGATGGCGTCGTAGATAACATTGGCACCGCGCTGGAAAAGGCGGTTGATCGTACGGTGCACCAGCTCTTCATTGCCGGGTATCGGCGTTGAGGAGAGCACAACGGTGTCGCCGCGCTGGATATCGAACTGCCGGTTCGTCCCCTGGGATAAGCGGCCCAGGATTGAGTAGGGTTCCCCCTGAGTGCCGGTGCACATTAAGACAACCCTGGAGGGCCTCATCTTCAACGCCTGGTTGATGTCGACGATCA
>JASFUN010000312.1:0-3496 GCA_050050255.1 Anaerolineales bacterium
CTCTCCATCTTTTCAGACACGCGTTGCGTTGCTCTCACAGTAAGGTCCCTTTTCTAACTGAAATCTATCTTCCCTCTCGTCGGGGATTTCGGATCACCGCTGCCCGTAATCAAGGGAAGCCCTCATTGCCTCCGATCATGCTTGTCAAATCATGGCCCGGTCAAGGGCATCGCAGCTTCGGATTTGACACCCATTAAGGTGGCGTATAGAATCCGCCTTGAGCTTCCATAACATCCCCTTCTAACTAACAGGAAAATTTGGGATTTAAGTTAATTGAAAGCCGCAAGTGCCAGGCGTGTCAGCACGTCACCTGATGAGAGGTACGTCCATTGTTTACTGAGGCCATATACGAACAGCTCTATCAGCATGCTCCGAACCCTCATGCCGTCTTTGCGCTGGATGGTCGTTGCCTGCTGACGAATCTGGCGTTTAGCACCCAACTGGATCACGATCGTGACGATTGGCTCCAGGGTGATTATGCATTCCCCGACCTTTTCAAGGATGATGAGTATGCACGCGAGCTGATGCATGAAATTCTGGATCGCCAGGTGATCCGGCACCGCGAGGTGAAGATCCGGCGAAAAGCTGGTGAGCCGTCGCCAATGCTGCTCTCCGCCCGGGTGTTCGAGCTTGACGGTGAAGAATTCATCGAGATATCACTCATCGATTACACACGCCACAGAAGGCACCAGCGCTCGCTCTGGCGGGAAAATGCACGCCAGGCTTCTCTGCTTGAGGCGATAACAGCAGGCATCTTTCTCATCAACGAAAACGAGGAGATAGTCGAGACAAATCTCGCCCTGGAGAACCTGCTCGGGTTCCAGCATGATTCACTGAAGGGTAAGGGTTATCAAGAGCTCTTTGGACTCCTGATATCGAGGGCGATCGAGCCCGAAGTCGTTCAGCAAACGCTCAGTCGATCAGTGACCTCCGTGACGGAAAGGCCGACCGCCGAGATCGTTCTGGATAGCGAATCGCCGACCTACATTGAGCTCACGCTTTTTCCCGTTTGGGATCATTCAGGGAAATCCATTGGCTGGGGTGGACTGGTTCAGGACGTCACCGAACTGAAAGACCAGGTTAGCTGGAAGCTCGATCTGCTGTCCATACTAGCCCACGACATCCGCGCCCCTCTGGCGAGCCTGAAAGGACATGCCACCGCGCTGCTCGATAATTTTCAGCAGTGGGGCGACGAGATGGTCATGGATTTCCTGGCTGCGATCGACCGAAGTACAGATCAACTCGTCCGCCAGGTAGATCGCAGTCTGGCGTTGACCAGGGTGGAAGCCGGCCGAATGGGACTCAAACCCGAGTCCGTTCAAATCCAGGGCCTCGTTCAAGGTGCGCTCGAGCGTTTACAGGCCAATTATGACAGCACGGATATTCAGATTTCCTTGCCGGAGGATACCCCCACGGTGCGCGTCGATCCTGGTCGGATCGAAGAAGTGCTTATCAACTTGATCGACAATGGATTGCGTTATTCCCCCGCCAACGAAGCGATTCGCATCAACGCCGAGAAGCTGGGCGCAATGCTGCAGGTAGCGGTCAGCGATATGGGACCCGGCATCCCCGCCGCCGACCAGGCAACGATCTTTAACAAGTACACGCAGTCGCAGGGAGAAGAAGGTGGTTCGGGCCTCGGCCTGTTCATCTCAAGGAAGATCATCGAAGCCCATGGTGGCAAGATCTGGCTGGAGAGTCCACCCGAAGGACAGGAGACCGGCACCCGCTTCACCTTCACATTGCCTATCATGCCTGAACAAGCGGAGGAGAGAAGGCCTCCAGCAGTCGAAAAAGAACGCACGCCAGTCCGGGATGAGCTGGCCGTGGCCGAGGGGGAGGCAGTAAAGGTCCTGATCGTCGAAGATGAGCCGGACTTCCAGGCGCTGATGAAAACGGTCGTAAACGATGCCGGATATCTGGACGAGATCATCGATAACGGTCGCGATGCCATCGATCTCCTGCAGATGGCTCCCTACGACATCGTCCTGCTCGATTGGAACCTGCCCGGCATGCAGGGTATCGAGGTTTGCCGTAACGTGCGGCGCTGGTCAGACGTCCCAATCCTGATGGTGACATCCCATACAAGTACCGAAGAGCTGATCACCGCCCTTGACGCCGGGGCCGATGATTACATAACCAAACCCTTCAGAACCGAAGAATTGCTTGCGCGCATGCGAGCGGTACTGCGACGCAAGGGTTCCTTCCTTGAGGAGGAGCGTGATCAGTTGAGTTCTGGGGGCATCCTGATTAATTTCGATTCTCAGGAAGTATGGAGCCACGGCAAATATGTCGAACTCACACCAACCGAGTTCAACCTGTTTGCATATCTGGCCCGCAACGAAGGCCAGGTGCTTACCTACGATCAACTCCTGGATCATCTCTACGGTCCAGATGAAGAACGCAAGCGCCATGATCTCTTCGTGCATATCAGCCGGCTGCGAAAGAAGTTAGAACCGGATCCAGATGACCCCCGCTACATCTTGACGCGCTGGGGTGTGGGTTATATGTTCAAATCAGGATAAGCTTTATCAACCAAATCGGCCAGTGAGACCGTCAGGTAACCTTTTCGCTTGATTTGCATCGAAGGATGTTGAACCTGGGACGCATTCAGGCTGTAATTACGCTAGAACACACGCAATTTCAACGCTTAACCACCGACAGCGGCGAAAAAACGGTACATTTACGCCGCCTGTCATTAAGGATCTATTAACGCAAATCCTGTATGCTTAAGTTGGCGTTGACACTAAGGCTCGCATTACGCACATAAAGACACACCCCTGACCAAGGTGATCCCTTCTGAGAGCCTAAATAATGTATGATGATCATAGACACCCCATCCAATTTGGATGGTAGGAGGTTTGTTGCACGGTGATGATGGATAAGCAATTCTTGGAGACACATCAAATTGACATCTCCGATTGGGAGACTTTGGGCGAGGAAGAACAGCAGGCAATTCAGGAACTGCTCCAACTCGGCGAGGAGCAAGGGTTCATAACTTACGATGACATCCTGGCTGTATTCCCTGAATCGGAGAGTGCAATTCCCATGATCGAACGCGTCTACGATGCGCTGATCACCGCCGGGATCGAGTTTCTGGGCGAGGAAGAGTTAAGCGCCAAGCGCGAAAAAGCAAAAGGGGATGCACAAGCTGATGATCAGGATGGGGATGAGGGTGGATCTGCGGAGGTCAGCGGGATCGAAGCGATTGATTCCGGGGACACCGTCGGGCTCTATCTGAGCACAGTCGGACGCGTCCCCCTGCTCACCCGGGATGAAGAGGTTGAGCTTGCCAAGCGCATCGAACGCGGTCGTAATGCCCGCAGCGAGCTGGCCAGCGGTCCTGTTTCGTCTGAACGCCGTCAATTATTGGAGGCGTTGATCGAGGACGGCATGGCTGCTCGCGAGCACCTGATTATGGCCAATTCACGTCTGGTCATCAGCGTCGCCAAAAAATATGTCGGACGCGGCGTGCCGATGCTCGACTTGATCCAGG
>JASFUN010000313.1:0-3481 GCA_050050255.1 Anaerolineales bacterium
CTGGGGCGCTTTGCTTCCAACCGCGGCGAGAACGCCTTCAAGCTCGTCGCTCCAATGGCGCAAGGATCCGGCCTTCCACTTTGGAGTTCGACGCGGGTGCAGCTGATCCCGCAGAGAGCATCAGCCCAGTTAGCACGTTTGGAGAATTTAGATGGCGAAGGACGAGAGAACCTCCGCTGAAACAGCGGAAACAACCGACTCACCCCGCTGGGGGATGGTCATCGATCTCGATCGCTGCACCGGGTGTCAGGCCTGTGTCGTCGCCTGTCACGCCGAAAATAACGTGCCGGCCGTCGGGGAGAAGGAAGCCATTGAGGGTCGAACGCTGCATTGGATTCACATCGAAAGATACTGGGAAGGCGAGTACCCCAACCTGAAGGCTCGCTTCATGCCGGTGGTCTGCCAGCATTGCACCGAGGCGCCCTGCGAACCCGTTTGCCCTGTATTTGCCACCTACCACACCCCTGAAGGATTGAACGCCCAGGTTTACAACCGCTGCATCGGAACCCGCTTCTGCGGAAGTGCTTGTCCCTACAAGGTACGTGTCTACAACTGGTTCAGGCCCCAATTTCCCGGACCTCTCTCTGAACAGCTGAACCCGGATGTGTCCGTGCGGCAGCGCGGCATCATCGAGAAGTGCTCACTTTGTGTACAGCGCATCCACCGCGCCGAGCGCGAGGCGGAGCTCGAAGGGCGCGATTTGAGGGAAGGCGATATCCAACCGGCATGCGTGCAGAGCTGTCCACCGTCGGCTCTGACATTCGGCGATCTTGCTGATCCTGAGAGCCGGGTCAGTCGCTTGGCCAACAGCAATCGAGCCTTCCGCCTGCTCGAAGTCCTGGGAACCGATCCGGCGATCATCTACCTCAAAGGAGGCGAAACGAATGTCTGAACCCGCCCCACGTGAGCAGCCCGGCGCAATACGCCTGGACGATCCGGATCTGAGCGAAGAACTGCGTGGCCGTCTACTGCTCGAGCAGCAGACCGATCAGGAGATCAACGAGGCCGTGTTGAAACCGATGTTTGAGACCGGCCCCCGCTTCTGGATACTGGTGGCGGTGCTTGTGGCCATCATCCTATGGGGCTTGTACGCCTGGGGCTACCAGATCTACTGGGGCATGGGTTCCGCCGGGATCAACCAGCCCGTTTACTGGGGCCTGTACATCGCCACCTTTGTGTTCTGGGTGGGCATCAGCCACGCCGGCACGATGATCTCGGCCGTGCTGCGCCTGCTGCACGCGGATTGGCGACGTCCAATCACGCGCGGCGCGGAGGCGATGACCGCCGGGGCGTTGATGATGGCGGCGTTGTATCCACTGATCCATCTCGGGAGGGTGTGGAAGTTTTACTGGATGATCCCTTACCCGAACAACCGCTTGATGTGGCCCAATTTCCAATCCCCGCTGATGTGGGACATGGTCGCAATATTCACCTACCTGATCGGCTCGTCCCTCTACCTGTACCTGGCGCTCATACCGGACATGGCCATGGCACGCGACCACACGATGGGTTGGCGCTACAAGCTCTACCGTGTTCTGGCGCTAGGCTGGCGCGGCACGGAGGCCGAGTGGCACAAACTCCACCGGGCTCTGGGCATTTTCTCGGTCGTGATCATCCCGGTCTTTCTGTCCGTGCACTCGATCGTATCCTGGGATTTCGCCGTCACAATCCAACCGCGCTGGCACAGCTCAATCTTCGCGCCGTACTTCGTCATCGGCGCGGTTTATTCTGGCCTTTCGGCGCTGGCGACGATCCTGATCATCGTCAGGAAATCCATGAAACTCAAGGCTTTCCTGCGCCGGGAGCATTTCGACGCGCTCGGAAAACTGATCGCCGTGGCAGGTATGGGCTGGCTTTACTTCTGGTTCGCAGGGTTCATCGTGGAGTGGTACGGCAACGAACCGGTCGTGCGCGAGCTCCTGCATGACGAATTGTTCGGGGAAATGGCTCCGTTCTTCTGGCTCCAGATGAGCTGCAACGTAGTGCCCATTGGACTGCTGTTGGTCAAGCGAATTCGCACCAGCACGACCTGGCTGCTGATCCTTACGCTGATGATCAACGTCGGGATGTACACCGAGCGTGCCCTGATCGTGATCGGCAACCTTCAGCGAAACTACATGCCCTTTAACTGGGGTGAGTACCACCCCTCCTGGGTTGAGATCAGCATCGTCTCCATGACCTTTGCCGGCTTCATCCTTCTGTACACCCTGTTTTCCCGCATCGTCCCTTACGTACCCGTATGGGAGATCAAGGAAGGCCGCTTGCGCTACAGCTTGAGGCGCATAGGCCGGCTGATCGTCCCCACGGCTGCGGAGATTGAATAGGAAACAACCATGACGGAAGAAACACGCCTGATGGCATTGTATGAACAAGCCGCCGACACATCCCATACAATCGACGCGTTGATTGAAGCCGGCGTGCCGGTTGATCACATCGATGTCATGAGTGGCGTGCCCTACCCGGAAGGTTCCCTCGGGCTGCACCGCCAATGGCTGCGACTGCCGCTGATCGTCCTCGCCGGGGCGGCTGGCGGTTTGCTGTTCGGGCTTTTCCTGGCTGTCATCACCCCCCACCTTTATCGACTCGACGTCGGGGGTCACCCGACGGTCAGCTTCGCACCCTCGGCCGTGATCGTGTTTGTCTTCACCATGATGGCCACGATCATCTCTACCTTCCTGGGGGTTTTGTGGGAGATGAACTTCCCCGAATTCAGCCAGAAGTACTACCACAAAGACGTGACGGACGGGTTCCTGGCGCTCCTGGTAACCATGCCACCCTCCCTGGAGCACGAAGTGCGCCGATTACTTGAAAAGCACGGTGGCAACCAGATCCACAGACCGGAGAAACAATCATTGTGAGTCGACAAACGAGACTTGGCATCGCGATACTGGCGCTACTCTTCGTGCCATTATGCGTGGCCCTGCTTTTTACTTTCCAGATCATCCGCATCCCGCTGCCATCAGACATGGCGCATTCGCCTGCGGTCGACTATCAAGAAGGACCCCGGCGCCTCCCCCCGGATGGGGCCATCCCCATCCAGGGCCAATCGATCATCCCGGAAGAATTTCCCAGCAACCCGATCGAGTCCGATGCGAATTCGCTGCAGCGCGGCAAACTGCTCTACGGCATTCACTGTGCCGTCTGCCACGGTGAGAAAGGCGTCGGAGACGGGCCTCTGGCCGATTACTTTGAGCGCACACCCGAGAACCTCGGCAGCGAACAGGCAGCCGCAGAATTTGATGGCGCCGTGTACCTGACCATCGTTCAGGGCTTCGGGGAGATGCCTTCTCTGGCCGAGAACCTGACCGTCCGCGAACGCTGGGACGTGATCAACTACATCCGCACACTGCCTTCCGAGGGTGACTAGGAGATGGATGAAATGATTCGCCGAAGACGCTGTACTGCACACCTTTTCTGTCTTGCCGCGCTCGCGCTGCTCAGCGCTTGTGGACCACCGGCGCTTTTTCCTAATGGGCCGACA
>JASFUN010000314.1:0-3466 GCA_050050255.1 Anaerolineales bacterium
CAGGATGGATCTGCCTGAAGTCATCGGAGAGAATAGCCTCGATCGATTCCAGGTCAAGGGGCCGATGGGCTGCGACCCAGCGCTCTTCGACAGCCAGGATTCTCCCCAGGTCCGGGTTTATGGAGGGGGGTTTGCTTTCGTTCACTTCCGGTACGTGGCCTCAAACTCTTCGTGGGGTGGGACTTCTTCTCCGACAACATAGAGGAAGTAATAAGCTCCGAAAGGCCCCACGAATTTGAAATCGCGTTTGATCGTTTTCATCGTCGAGTCGAAATCACCATGGGCACGCAGGTATGCCTTAAAGGAGCCATGCTCAGCTTCAAGCTCAAGCATCTTGCGCGCGTTTTCCACGATCGCTGCGAGCTTGCGGTAGTTGCGGATTACGCGTGGGTCTTCGACGAGCTGATCGAGATCGTGCTCGTCCATTGCAGCGACCTTCTTAATATTGAAATCATGGAAGGCTTCCCTGGTCGTGTCCCATTTTGATTCGACAACTTTCCAGGACATGCCGCTCTGGAATACGGCTTTGCTCATCACCTCGAGGTAATCATCGAGAGCGCCCGGGCGGATTTTTTCCGGCGGTTTTTGTGGGGACATGCTCGGCTCCTCCCTGAGTACGAGAATTTTATGGCACAGCTTCGAAGACGGCTTCGGGAGCGAAGGCGACCCCGACCATGCTGGGGCCAGTGTGGGCTCCCAGAACGAGTGAGATTCGGCCGGTGGGAAGCCAGTTGCAATGGAAACGTTCGTTGACCTGCGTCACGAGTGAGTCCGCCCCGGCGGGGTTGTCAGCGTGCAGTACCTGTGTCCGCAGGTTTGCACCTTGTGGGTGCCACCTGGCGATCTGGTCAACAAGCGAGCGAACCGCTTTCTTGAACGAGCGGGACTGACCGATCTGATAGTAGGTGCCACCCTCTTTCTCAACACCGATTAACGGCTTGATATTGAGTACGGAAGCGAGTAAGCCCTTGATGTGACTGATGCGGCCTCCGTGAATGAGATAGGTCAGGTCATTGAGCGTGTAGATGCTCTCAGTAGCATCCCCGATCGCGCTGATCAGCTTTTGGATTTGTTCAGAGGACCATCCGGCGAGCGCGGCCCGGGCTGCTGCCAGCACCTGCCAGCCGGCGCCGGCCGAGAGGGTTTTCGTGTCGATCACGGTGATGTTTGTCCCGGGCAGCATCTCAGCAGCAGCACGGGCTGCGTTGTAGGTCCCGCTCAATCCGGAAGATATGTGAATCGACAGAATCTCTGATTCATTTGCCCCCAGACGCTCATAAGTTTGCTTAAAGACGCCGACGGACGGCTGAGAGGTTGTCGGTAATTGGTCAGTTTCTGCGAGCATTGCGTAGAATGCTTGCGGATCGAGATCCAACCCTTCCTGGAATGTTTGCTCCCCGAGCTGAACGGTCAGCGGGATGACTTCAATGTTCAGAGCGGCCGCTTCCTCCGGGCTGATGCCGAGGTCGGTCCCGCTGTCGGTGACGATATGCACGTTTTACTCCCTGGTGAGGTTATTAGGAATGCGGATGCCCCATCTTACCCTATTCTGGGGATAAATCGAGCAATTACCCCCGGCGCCTGAATCGAAGCATGCTCTCAGGTGCTGGGTGTATAAGGGCGTTTGCTCAAGAAGGCGAAAAGCAGCAGTGCATTCACGATGAGCAGGACGAAACGTGAATATATGCTGATTGTCAGCATGCTCCATTCGCCCGTCGTGGCGGTCCAGTAGGGCAGCGCTCCGGCGAGATCGAGCTCAAGTGCATGCAGGGCCTCCGGGCTGACATAATCCTGCTGGACGTCGTGCAGGGCGAGGAAATCACCGACGGTTAACACCAACAGAAAGCCGATGACGGCGAGCGAGATAAGGACTTTACTGCGGTTCGTGAGCATCTGGCTGCCTCCAAACTGCCAAGCCTGAGGGGTTGCTGCATGCACTGCCCTGAGGATTGGGAATCATTGGACCTATTTATCCCCGGAATCCTTCTCGCGGGTGAGAAACCGGAACAACCGCCACAGCAGCGGTGCGAACAGGACGAGGATGATCAAGGCGATGATGGCGAGTTCTGTCCATCCGATGGTAATGACCGGACGGCAGGCGAGCATCGAGGCGAGGAGAATGGCACCCGGGATAGGGATCAGGTGCATGCGTTTGGTCTTTGAACGATCTGCTCTCATGGTATTCAAGGGCGTTGAACCCGATTCCCTGCTGCATGGCAGGGCTTTTCCCTGCTCGCCCAACGAGCGTAATCTGTCCTCAGGCAGGTTGTCAAGAGCGGTGCATTCGGAAGCCCGCCGCACTTCTCGCAGCGGTGGTACAATCCGGCCCTGATTTCCGCTTACGAGGTGTGGAATGATCGATGTTGAAAGCCTGCGGACCTGGATCCAGCATAACCCGGTCTATGCGCTGGGCGTACTTTTCCTGGCCTCACTGCTGACCTTTGCAATCGCGCGGGGAGTGCTTGCCCGGGGGCTGACCTACCTGGCATCCCGCTCTAAAACGAAGATGGACGATATCCTGGTTGAGAAGCTGAAACCTTTCAGAGTCGCCTGGTTGGCGCCGCTCACGATCATCTACATCTTCGCCGATCTGGCACCGGAGTATCAAAACGTCATCGAGAAGACGGCGTTGTTCTTGATCCTCTGGGTTTCCATCTTGACGCTGAACGCGCTGATGGACGCGCTCAATGCGCTGTATGAGGGCAGTTCGCAGTTCAGGGGCGTCAGCATCCAGGGTTACCTGGACGTCATTAAGATCGTCGTTTTGATCGCCGGCGTGATCCTCAGCGTTTCGCTGTTCACCGGCCAATCGCCGGTTGCGCTGCTCACAGGGTTGGGCGCGTTGACCGCCGTCCTGCTGCTCGTCTTCCGCGATACGATCCTGTCTTTCGTGGCGAGCGTGCAGATCAACGCCAATGACCTGATCAAAGAAGGTGATTGGATTGAAGTGCCCGGCTACGAGGCTGACGGTGATGTGATCAACATGACGCTGCACACCATCACCGTCCAGAACTGGGATAAGACGATCAGCGTGATCCCAACACACAAGATCACCGAGGTTGCCTACAAGAACTGGCGCGGCATGCAGGAGAGCGGCGGCCGGCGCATCAAACGCTCAATCTACCTCGACCAGGGCAGCATTCGATTTTGCGATCAGGAAATGCTGGACCGGTTTCACAGGGTGGATATTTTGGCGGATTACCTGGATCGCAAGCTGAATGAGATCGGCGAAGAGAACCGCCGCAAAGGGATCGAGATGGACAGCCCGCTGGACGGGCGCCAGCTCACCAACCTTGGCACTTTCCGGGCCTACATCGAGGCGTACCTGCGCCACCATCCAGGAATCCATCAGGAGGGGATGACCTTCCTGGTGCGGCAGTTGGCGCCAGGGCCGAAGGGCTTGCCTTTGGAGATCTACGTTTTCGCGAAAACGACGGAGTGGGTGGCCTACGAGAAGATCCAGGCG
>JASFUN010000315.1:0-3438 GCA_050050255.1 Anaerolineales bacterium
GCCCCAAGGTGGTAATCGCCGTAAACTCACCCAGAGCGAATAGCCCATTTTCACCAGTGTCGATATAGACGGATTCGAGGTACTCGCCTGTCTCCGTTCCGAACTGGCCTTCCGTGTCAAGCGTGGATGTTTCGCCCAGATCATAGGCCATATCGGGCTCACAGTCGTACATTGGAAGCACACGCCCGCCCCCGTGAACCCTTCCATACTCGATCTCTTTCCAGGCGATAGCCGCTGTCGGTTTGATCTCCTTCACCACCGCAGGACCACCGGGTGTGCGCGCCAGCAGGAAAGTCAACATCGTCTGCGCGCCGGCGACCGCAGATTTTGAAAGCAGCACGCGCGAGGGCCGCTCCTCCCCGTGTGTGTAAGGGATATTCAACCCCATGCCGCCCGTCCCGCTGGTGCCCACCTTGATGTACGCCTGCGTGCCGGCAGACAACAGCGCTTCGTACAGGATCTGCACGTGCCGGACGAGCTGCGGGACATATAAGGAAGCCAGCAGGCGTTCGATTTCCTCGGGCCAGTCCGCTTGGGAACCGTCGGCGATGAGATTCTCAAGCCGACCGGCGGTCTGGTAGATGTTCTGATAAGCCACCGCCGTGGCGGTGTTCACACAGTCGATGACGATGTCTGCGGGCACCTGATCCAGACCAGCCGTCTTGCCGGTTATCAACTGGAAGAGCAGTGATGAATTGAGAATCTCATCATCTAACTCATCCAGGATGTCGGCGACAAGCCGCTGGCGCAACTCCGGATCATCCAGCACTGCTACCCTGGGGTGAACCCCCTCGCCGAGTTCCTGCCACTGAGAACGCAGCAGCAGATCTCCCCAGGCGGGGAAAATCTGAGTCGCCACCTCAGGGTATGAACGGCGCAGATCCTCAACGGCTTCTTCAGCCTGCCCCTGACGAAGTGATGCCACAACCAATCTGACAGGTCGCTCGCGCAGAAGTTCTCGGCAAACGGCCATGCCCACCAGCCCGTAGCCACCCAGCACCAGGACTGATTTGTTTTCGATGTCCACGCCTCTCCCTCCAGAACCTTTAATTCACCCATTGAGCATAGCGCAGAACGGAGCCCCGGAAAAGCAAACGCGCCAGCTACCTGGCGCGTGTTTTTCAATACGTACGATTACGAAAGATGATCAGGGACGATTGCCCCTTAGTTCCTCGCGGAAGAACATGGTCATGATGGCGTTCACCACGGTGACGAGCAAAGCACCGAGCAATCCGGCCCAGAAGGTCTCAATCTGGTAACCGAACTCCGGACCAATCAACGTGCCCAGCCATCCAGTCAGCCAGAACAATGCAGTGTTGATGATCAGCGTGAACAGCCCGAGCGTCAGCAGGATCAAAGGGCATGTCAACAGCTTGAGGATCGGCCGAACAACAGCGTTGACCAGGCCGAAAATCAGACCCATGACCAGATACGCCCACCATTGTGTGCTCTGCGCTGCGATCCCCTGGATCCAACCGGTCCCAACAGCCAAATAGATTGCAATCGCATTGATAGCCAGTCGAATGATGAGATTATTCATAGCTCTCCTTTGAGACCATCATACCACGCGCAAGCTGAGTGAGTTCAACCCGTCACAGCCGGTCAGCGCGCTTTACCCGATCGTCCTATTCGACAAATATTTCAACCCTCTGTCCCTCTTCCTCATCGACGACATCGACGATCTTACCGACCATCCCCTGCTGAAGTGCTTCGGCCAGATCTTCCATGACGATATCCTGATCGGCGTCCGGGATAAAGCGGGCGCCCATGCGCATGCCCACATTGACAAGGCTCAGAGGCAGGTTGACCCTCACCGATTCCTTACCGGTGTGCAGGTCGAGCACTCGCACCCTCAGCCATTGCGGCCGGCCTTCATTGACGCCGGAGGCGCGCTTATCCTGTTTGGTCACAGCGCTCAACAAGCGCGTGCCCTCCTCCGCAGTGATCTTACCTTCCTCGATCATCTTCAAGATTTTCATTCGCTCTTCTACAGACATACTAACCTCCCGGGTTCAACCAAGGAACACTTCCACGCGCTCCCCCGATTCACCCTCGTCAACCTCGATAGTTATCGGTCCTTCGCTGGTGAGATTTCCCTCCAGGGCGATGATTAATTCGTCTACCATCGTCCGATCGAGTCCTTTAATTCTGGGCGAAAACCAGCGCAATAGTTGCGCCGTCAACCTCAACGGCAGGGGTAGGCTGATGGCGATCCTGCGCGGCCAGGAATCCTGGCCGGTATACACGCGCACGTGCACCCATGGTGATTGGCTGGTCAGAACGGCGACGAGCATCACCAGCGTCCCGATCACCAGCAGGGGCCCGGCACATATCCACCATGCTCCTCCAAGCTGCGACAGTCCATAACCCGCGGCGGCAGCCGCCATCCCGAGCGAGAAGGGCACAAGCCACCACGCCCACCACTTCCGCTCCTCGCGCGTGCTCTGGGCTGCTGCGGGCACGTCTTCCGCTCCGCCATCGATCATTTTCAGAGCCTGGTCAGAGTCGATCTCACCGTCCTCCAGCTGCTGCAAGATGTCCATCGTCTTTCCGTCGTCGTCCATCCTCTACCTCACAGTTTAAGATCGCAGCCGCCTAACGCTACCCAGTGCCGCGATCGAGCCCTCGAACTGCCCCTGGTTCTGGCCTCGACTGGCCCTTGCATCAAGGGCTCACCTCGGTCACAACCGCCTCCTTCGTCTCTAAAGGCGAAGTGTTACTCCGCTCACCATTGCGGACCTCGTTCAGGTGTAAAGCATAGAAGGATCCAGCCGCAATTAACCCTACGATCCCGGCCGCATACCAAACCCAACGCGGATCGCCGTAGTCCATGATCAGTCCAGCCAGGAACATCCCCACCGCGCTGGGGATCATCCAGCTGAAACCATAAAAAGCCATATAGCGGCCGCGCATTTTCTCGGGTGCCATTCCCGCCGCCACAGCGCTTCCGATCGGTGCGGTAAACATCTCCCCGACCGTGATGATCGCCATGGCGACCATGAACCACCAATAAGATGAAACCAACCCGTACATGCCAAAACCGATGACGTAGAACAGCGTCCCCGCAGCCAGCACGATGAAATGAGGATACTTCTCGACCCTGCGGGTGATTGCAAATTGAAAGAAGACGACCATCGCCGCATTCAAGCTCAGAATCGTCCCAAAGCGAGCCTCAGAAAGCCCATGCTCGTCGCGCAGGAAGACGCTCAGAGTGCCCTGCATTTGTGTGTAGACGAGCACCATCAACCCGGTTGCCAACAGGAAGGCCATGAAGGTCGTATTCTGGAAGATTTTTCCATAACCCCGGAATGTCTCAGCAGTCGTCTCAGCCTGCTCAGCGACTTCAACTTTCGGCTTGGTCTCAGGGAGTAAGGCAAAAATCGCCACCGCCGTGATCATGCTTGCGATGACATCCATAACGAAAAGCAGCTGGTAGGA
>JASFUN010000316.1:0-3436 GCA_050050255.1 Anaerolineales bacterium
ACGCGCGGTGACAAGGGCTCTGACGATGATGACATCCCCCCCGAAGAACTGGCAGAGATACGTGAGGCTGAACAACGTGAGGCCGCAAAGACTCTCGGGGTTTCAGAGGTCATTTTCCTCGATGAGCTGGACGGTTATGTCATGCCAACACTCGATCTTCGGCGCGAGATCGTGCGCGTCATCAGGAAAGTGCGCCCGACGGTTGTAATCACCTCTGACCCCACCAATTTTTTCCCCAGCAATCGCTATATCAACCATGCAGACCACCGTGCTGCCGGCCAGGCCGCACTTGACGCTGTATACCCGGCCGCTCGCTCGGCACTTTATTTTCCAGAGCTGGGTGAGCAAGAAGGGTTGGCGCCTCACAAAGTCAGAGAAGTCTATGTCGCCGGGGCACAGCACCCGAACACGATCGTCGATATCACTGATTACTTCGATCGTAAAGTGAAGGCACTCAGCGCTCATCGAAGTCAGATCAGTGATCTGGAGGCTCTCGAAACGAGATTGAGAACCAATATGACCGACCCGAACAGCCCCCCAGATTCTCCGCGCTTGATCGAATCCTTCCGCCGCATCGAACTCCGGTAGTCTCGCTGTGGCACCCACGGTTGATTTTATCCAGGAAGCAAAGAATATCGATGCTCAACTCGTAGAGTGGAGGCGGGATTTCCACCGCCATCCTGAGCTCGCATTTTCAGAGCAGCGCAGCGCTAAAATCATTGCCGATTTGATGACCGCATGGGGTTATGAAGTTCAGGTTGGTATCGCAGAGACTGGGCTCCATGCTCGATTGCCAGGGAAGACTGGTTCAGAGGGGGTGCTCTTACGCGTTGATATGGATGCTTTGCCGATCCATGAGAAAACAGGCGTAGACTACGCATCCATCCATCCGGGGGTGATGCACGCGTGCGGTCATGATGGCCATATGGCCATCGGCCTGGGTGTTGGCATGATCATGCGGAGCTATGCCGACCAACTGAGCGGTGATTTGCATATTATTTTTCAGCCAGCAGAAGAGGGTCGCGGCGGCGCTGAGCGCATGATCAATGAAGGTTTGCTGGAGGGGATCCAGGTTGAAACCGCACTCGGGGTGCACTTATGGAACGAGCGTCCAATTGGGTGGTTCGGCGTCAGCGCCGGGTCAACCATGGCCGCGGCGGAAAGATTTGAACTGCGCGTAAAGGGTCGCGGCGGTCATGGCGGTATGCCGAACCTTACCCGCGATCCAGTAGTCGCCTCAGCCGCTATCATCGCTGGGGTGCAGAGCATCGTAGCTCGCAACGTCGATCCGCTGGATAGTGCGGTGATAAGCTTCACACACATCGAAGGTGGCAGCAATTTCAACGTCGTACCTGATGAAGTGTTTCTTGAGGGTACGATCCGAACGCTCACCTCTGCGACCCGCTCCACAGTCCTGGATCGCTTTCGCCAAGCTACGATGCGCATTGCCGAGGCGCATGCTTGTGAGTTGGAGATCTCTACGGAGCAGGTTGCACCCGCGGTGGTTAATGAACCAGAGCGAACTGCTATAGTCCGGCACCTCGCAGAGAGTCTGTTCCCAAACGGAGATGTTCAGAACGACTACCGGGTGATGGTTTCAGAAGATATGGCGCTCTTCCTCGAGAAAATACCAGGGGTGTTTATCTTTGTTGGATCGGCCAACGAAGAGCTCGGTTTGACAGCCGGCCATCATACGGCGGACTTTAATTTTGATGAGAGCGCAATGTCGAATGCAGTAGCTCTTCTTTGCGCGGTGATCTGGGAGAAACTGAAGGTCCATGACTGATGCGAGTTCAGTATTCCAACGCCTGGGAACTATGGGATGGCTCACTCTTGCGAGCTCGCCTCCCAGGCTGGATCAGGCCGGCGCCCAGCTTTCAGAGCGGTTACTTGAAGTCACCGATCTTTCGCGACCACCGTTTGTGCTCACACCTGAGCCCCAGCTGCAGGATGAACTGCAAAGATTCGTCGAGGACCTGCAGATACTGCTTGGAGTCGAAATCCAGATCCTGAACCCCGTCGATCTGGATGATGTCGATCTGCAGAATCTCTGGTTGAACGCCGGGATTATGATCATGGCGGATGGCACAAAGTCCTTTTGGTTGGATGTCATTAACGAGCGCCTCTTCCGCAGCCGACCATTGGAAATTCTTGCGGAAGGTGCCCTGCTTTTCGCGCTTGGAGAATCTGCGAGTTTGATGGGCGCATGGGCGCTTAATCAAGAGCGGCATGAAATTGAAACTGCCCTGGGATGGATTCAGGGAAGTATCATTCTGCCGACAAATGAGAATCCAGCCAGCATCGCAGCCGTCCGCAACCATCTGGAAGAACGTGAAGGGGTGTTCGCACTGGGGCTGCCGGATGGCGCATTGTTGGCTTTAGGACCCGATGAGCAAATAGAAGTTTGGACCGAGGTAGCGCCGGTGCTCTTGCTCGGGAAAGGCTGGCAGTGATGGCAGCTGAAGGCAACGGTCACAGCACACACTTGACCTTTAGCGAGCCGCCCACCAGGGTGGTCAGCCTCGTCCCATCGATGACACAGAGCATGATCGATCTAGATGTCAGTCACACCCTGGTGGGGGTGACTAAATATTGTCCCCGCCTGGAAGGAAAACCGCTCGCGGAATTCATCGGTGGGACCCATTCGATTGCAATAGATAAGATTAAGCAACTAAAACCGGAACTGGTCATCGCCAACCAGGAGGAGAATGATCGTGAGGACGTGGAAGCGTTGGAGCAGCTCGGGCTCAAAGTCTGGTTGACGTTTCCGAGGACGATCCAATCTGCGATTCAGATCTTGTGGGCGCTGGCGCGCTTATTTGGAGTCATAGGGACCGCAGCCCCGAAAATCTCGCTGATTGAACGCAGCCTTGAATGGGTTCAACGCGGCATGAGCAGCACGGAGCGCCAGGCTGTATTCGTTCCCATCTGGCAGGAAGAACACCCTGCGTTTGGGACCTATTGGATGACGTTCAATGGTGAGACCTATTGTGATAGCGTGGTCAGAACCTGCGGGGCATTGAACATTTTTCGAGAGCGCAGGCGCCGATTTCCGATTGAAGCCGAGTTTAAACCTGAGCTTGCAGAGCAGCCAGGCGAACGAGACACGCGCTACCCGCGCGTAAGTCTCGAGGAGATCGTCGAGGCCGGGCCGGAGTTGATCCTGTTGCCCAGTGAACCATTTAGGTTCGGAGAGCAGCACAAAGACAAAATTGTCGATTTACTGGCTGAGACGCCCGCTGTGGAGCGTGGTAACTTAATCGCGGTTGATGGGCGCTGGCTGAGTTGGCATGGTACCTCTGTCGCGCGCGCGCTGGCCGGCCTCCCGGCTTTGCTCAATTAGGGATGGTATGCATGGGTTGGGGTAAATATCCGCCGATCATAATGGGTTCGTATAGCCACCAAGCCAATCGAGGAGTAAGATTGAACCTATGGT
>JASFUN010000317.1:0-3432 GCA_050050255.1 Anaerolineales bacterium
TCCGTGACCGCACGCTGCTGGGCCGGGGTCAACTGGTAGGGCAGCCCATTCAGGAAACGATTGATCCAGCTTTCATCAACCGCCAGGGGGTCGGTTTGAAGCTGTTCCCACTCCTGCTTCTGGCGGAGAACCCCAAGTTGAAGCATGAACATCTCGTCGAATGCAAGACGATGCTGAGCTTCTTTCAGCGCTTCCCAGGAATCCGGGAAATGGGCTTGTTTTATCGCTCGTTGAAGCGTCGTGAGTTGCGCGGCTTTGCGGACAGATTCTGGCAGCGGATCAGGGACCCGCGGTGCCATGCGGTCGACGATAGAGCTGATCACCCGCCGCAGCCATTTTCCGGTAACCCCCGCAGTGAGTGGATAAACCGGTACGATGCGATTGGTGTGCAATTGGCGCTGCTCGAGAGGCTCCCATTCCGGGTTGGTCATTGTTAAGCGGCCGAGGTATTGATCGACCTTCCCAGAGAGCACAATCGGGGTGCCGGGTTTCAGTTTCTTCAGGATCCACGGCTGATTAAACCAGGTCACGCGCAGTGCGCCAGTCCCGTCACTGATGGTGGCTTCGACGAGCTTCATCCGCCCGCTACGCACCTCACGAAGATTCGCAGATTCAACCGTGCCAATTACCGTGACTTCCTGTCCGTACCATAAACGGTTAATAGTTTCGAGCTGGGAATAATCATCATAGCGGCGTGGGAAGTGCCAGAGCAAATCCCCAAGAGTACTTAACTCCAGCTTCTTGAGCGTTTTGGCTGTCTTGGGGCCAATCCCCTGGATCGTCGTCAGCGGTGCGTTCAATTCCGGTGGGGGTTCTGCCGGGGAGGCTTCATGCTCTCGATTGGCGACGTCTGCAGGGGGTTCGGCCGCATCAGTTGATGGTGTTGAGTCAGGTTGAGCGGAGGCAGTCTTTTCCTCTTCTGCCTCGCGTGGTGTTTCGGACTTAGCTTCTGCTTGTTCCGGTTCACGCTCACCCTGCTCGATTGGAGGACCATGCGTAAGGAGTTCACCGGGCAGATCGGGATAGCTCTCGGAGAGGCGGTTCCATAATCCCTGCAGGGTTTCCTTACGGGAATGCGGGGAAAGCCTGCCGTAATCCCGCAGGCGAGATTCGACGATCTGAATGATCGTCTCAGGCATATTCTCGAGCTCCGCGTCCTGTTTCCAGGGTTCAAGCATACGCTGTAATCCGCCCACAACGGCGCGGTTGTCGTAGCCCCGGTCCGCTTCGAGCTTGAAGAACTTGGACAACTTGGTGAGTGATTTATTCATCGTCGTTAACTATAAGGGCCATAAGATAAAAGTGCCAGAGTTATAACTGAGGTAAGCCGGCGATACCGATCGATCCCGGCCCGACGTGGGCACCAATGACCGTTGTGACGTTCACGACCATCGGTTCGGTTGCTGAGAGTGGGCTTAGTTCTTCAGCGAGCGCCTCTGCGCGTTCCCTGATCCCGGAATGCATGATGGTCAACTGGTTTAGAGGAGCCCAAGAACCGGCCTCATTGCGCAGCGAATCTAGCGCGCGGGAGAAGGTGCGGGAGCGACCAAACGACTCGACGAAACCATCCTTCAGGGTGACCAGGAGTTTGATCTTAAATAAGTCGCCAACACCAGCCTGGAGCCAACTCACCCGGCCTCCGCGACGCAGGTATTCGAGCGAATCGATGAGTGCCAGTAGATGGACATGCTCCTTGATGGAATGCACGTGCTCTACAATTCCAGCGAGATTCACGCCGCGCAGCGCGGATTTGGCTGCTTCTATAACTTGATATCCAAGTCCCAGGGAGACCTGCTGGCTGTCGAATACCCTCACGCGCTTGCCGAACTCCTGCGCAGCCTGACTCGCTACGTTTACAATCCCGCTCAATTTTGAAGAGACGTGAATCGATAGGATCGCATCGACTCCCGCATCGAAGAGTCGTTCGTAAGCTTGTTTAAAGACGATCGGGGAGGGGGAAGCCGTCGTTGGCGGTTCCGTTAAGGATGGCATTCGGTTGTAAAACTCCGTTCGCGATAAGTTGACACCATCGATATACGTTTTCCCCTCAATGATCAGGAGGGCCGGGACGCTTTCAATCTTCAAGGATTGAAGGATGCGCTCCGGGATATCAGCCGTGCTATCCGTAACGATTCCCACTAGCACAGGAGAGGAGTTCACAGCATCTCCTCCTGTGATTCGAGTACGATCGCGCCCAGGGCGTTGTAACCCACGTAAGTTGAGAGCATGCTCCCATAGCAAACTGGAGTGATGGGAGCGGCCGGGTAGAAAGCCCGCAGGCGTTCATGAACCGCGGCGCTTTCTTCATCGGGCTCGAGGCTGTTCTGCAGGATCCCGAGATGCTCCACCCCGGAAAATTCGCAGACAAACTCGATCAGTTTCTCGATCGCCCGCGAGCGCAAGCGCACTTTTTCCATTGGGATTAATGCGCCTTCCTCCATCGTGAGGAAGGGAAGGATGCCAAGCATGTTGCCCAGGATCGCCTGGGATCGGCTGACGAGATTGTTGCGTTCCAGGAAATAAAGGTCGTCCAGGAAGATCACCATGTAAAGACGCGGGATCATGCTGCGCACAAGCCGAACAAGGCCGTCCATGTTCTCGCCACGTTGTGCTGCCTGGGCGACTGACTGAACAATCAAGCCCAGACCAATCGAGACCGTCTGGGAATCTATCACCTGGATGTCCATGCGTCCACGGAACTGCTGACTGGCGCTCAGTGCATTCTGATAGGTGTTTGAGAGATCCGCCGAGTTGTGAATAGAGATGATCTCCTTGGTTTCTGATTGAAGTTGACTGTAAATAGATGCGAAGGTCTCCACGCTGGGATTTTCAATCTCGCTGTCAGGCCCACACATCTCTAGGAGCGGTCTGACGCTGGCGAGATTCATTTCCGGTCCATCCGGGATCCGTCGATTGCCGCAGCGCACGTGCAGCGGCACCACAGTGATATCGTGGTCTTTCCCAAAGTCAGGTTGTGTAAAGCGAACGGAAGCGTCGGTGACGATGTGTACCATCTGTGTCTTATTCAATGGAAAGGATGATCTGGTAGTGAGGTTGACCACCTTCGTGAAGTTCGACCTCCAGGTCCGGGTAAGCCTGCCGGACCTCGTCCGCCAACTGGTTGGCGGCACTGGCAGAAAGGTCTTCGCCGTAATACAGCGTGATCAGTTCGTTCGCAGCCGCCTCACCTTTTTCAAGGATTTCCATGAGCACATCCTGGAGCGAATTACCAGAACTGGTCAGCTTCCCATCGAGCAAGCCGATGACCTGACCGTTCTCCACGCTGACCCCCTGGATTTCGACGCTGCGTGTGGCGGTTGTGATCTCTGCGAAGCGGAGGTCTTCCATGTTTTCCTTCATCGCCTCGCTCACGGCTGAAAAATCGCCAATAGGATCCCAGGCGAACAGTGCGGCGATTCCCTGGGGGACCGA
>JASFUN010000318.1:0-3432 GCA_050050255.1 Anaerolineales bacterium
CTGCATGGCTTTGCTGTGATGACATCCCGATTCCGTGTCGTTCAGCGAGTCGGCTGGTGGCTCTGGCTGGTCACGTTGATCTGTCTTCCGGTCACAAGTTCACCGCTCGTGGCGAGGTTTTCCGGGGGCGAGACGCCCGTAAGCCCGCTCGCGCTCTTGCCGCTTATCCCGGTCGCGATCCTGCTGCTGGCACCTTTCTTGTTGAGCGGGGGGAGTCTCCCGAGGTTGGTGTGGCCGTTGATGATTTTTGGGCTTTTCACAATCATCTCGGTTTGTGTATCGACGGCGCTGCCGACTTTCCCCTTCAAAGGTCAGGAGCTTCTCGACCGCATCATACGAGGCTTGCTGACCTTGTCTATCGGCTTGACCTTCTACCTTTCGGCAAGCGTGATCCCGCGCGGGGAACGCAAGCTGCGACTTTCGGTGCGTGCGCTTTTCGCTGGCCTGATTTTAATGTTGGTCTGGGCGACCATCCAGGCATGGCTGGTGTTAGATGGATCGGATCGCGTGCCGCTGATCATAACCCGCATCCACCACATCTTTTCCGTCCGCGATCCGCTGGGTGACCGCGTCACAGGCATGGCGTTTGAGCCTTCCTGGTTGGGCGATCAGCTTGTCGTCCTTTATATCCCGATCCTTCTTGCCAGCGTCTTACGAGATCAATCGGTCTTTTCGATTCGGTGGCGCCGGATTTCCGTAGAGTTGATCCTGCTCGTCTGGTCGATTTTCATTCTCCTTCTGACTCGCTCCCGCATCAGCCTGCTGAGCATGCTCGCGGTCGCCTCAATCGCCTATTTCTATCTGGGGATTAGATTCGTAATCCGCTTTACAAGCGGCGTGTCAAGCAAGTTTGCGAGTAGAACCTTGCGACTGCTGGGTGCAGTGCTCACGCTGGGGATCTGGGGTTTAAGTGTCTATGCGGCAGCTCTAGTCTTGAGGCAGCTGGATCCGCGCATGTCCTATCTGCTCTCGGCACCAAAACGCTTGCAGGAGTTTACTTACTTCTACCCGAATGAAGCAGGTTTCGCGTTGGCGGATCGGCTTGCATTCGCTGAGCGAATTGCCTATTGGTCAGTTGGCATGCGCACCTTCAGTCATTATCCAGTTTTGGGCGTAGGCCCGGGAAATCTGGGTTTCTTCTTTAAAAGCCATTTACCTCCTTATGCCTACCAGCTGGTTGAAATCCAGAACGTGCTCCACCTGGCTGAATTTGGTTTCCCGAACGCGAAGAACCTCTGGATCCGATTGCTTGCAGAAGGTGGAATATTCGGGTTTGGCAGCTACGTTGTTTGGTATATATTGGTTGCACTTGGCTCCATAATGCTGTGGCGCAAAGACAAGCGCTGGCATTCCATGCTCGGCCTGGCAGGCGCTATCGGAGCGATAACCTTCTTCATTGAAGGGTTCAGTCTGGATAGCTACGCACTTCCACAGGGTTGGATTCTCTTCGGGCTGATTACCGCCGCCCTTTCTGGCGGTGAACCAGAACCGGTAAGTTCCAAACCAGGAGAGAGACAGATACAGAATACGACAAGGCTAGAATCGGATATAGGTAATCATGCCTGAGCGATCATGAGGAAAAGGCTAATCATCCAATGATCACAGGTTTGGTTGACCTTTTCAGGGCGATACTGCTGTCGTCCGTCTTATCGGTTCTTCTGAGTCCGGCGATGATCTGGGTTGCCAGGAGACTTGATTTAATCGACCGTCCCGGCAGCGCTGAGCATAAACGTCATCACTCAGCGACACCAACTGCGGGAGGTTTGGTGATCCTCGTTGCTGGGGGGATCAGCGTGGCTTTGCTGCCGATTGAGCTTACAAAGCAGGATCTAGGTATCCTGAGCGGCACGCTCCTGGCGGCGCTATTCGGCATGCTGGATGACCGCTTTGATCTTGCACCGGTTTACAAGCTGTTGGGCCAATTCCTGGCGGCGGCAATGATCATTTTCCTTGGCGTTCAAGTCCATATCACACAGGTCGCATGGGTGGATTTAATTTTGAGCTTGCTGTGGTTGGTGGGGATGACGAACGCATTCAATTTCGTGGACAGCATGGATGGGCTTGCCGTCGGGTTAGCGGGCATCGCGTCAGCATTCTTCATGCTTGTAAGCATCGACTCATTTCAGCCTGAATTGAGTCTAATATCAGCTTCACTGTTAGGGCTGATGATAGGCTGCTTCCTGTTTACGTCACCGCCGGCAAAGATGTTCCTGGGTGATTCGGGCTCACAAGCCCTTGGAATCCTGCTGGCTGCGATCGGCATCGCATACACACCGGGCCAGGCCGGACTACCCCAGGGGGTGACGTGGTTCATTCCCATCTTGGCCCTGGGCGTCCCGATCTTCGATATGAGCCTGGTGATAATTTCCAGGTTGCGCAGGGGAATACCGATTTATCATGCGAACACAGATCATCTCTACCATCGCATGACCCTGCTGGGCCTACATCCGAATCGGTCTGTTCTGATTATGCAGATCACGGCGATCCTGTTGAGCTTGATCGCTTTCCTGACGCTCAGTGCAGGGGTACTGCTTGCCAACGTCATTTTCGGGATCGTGCTCCTGCTGGGTTTAGTCGCACTCGTCTACCTGGAGTTGGAATACAAAAAAAGGGTACGGTGATTTTGCCTGCTGACATAACTTCAGCCTGGACAGGCTTTACTTCTCAAACTGCCGTCTCATGCGGGAAGATACTATGACCAAATTAGTGATCCAAATTCCATGCTTTAACGAAGCTGAGAACCTGCCTGCGACACTGCAGGAACTGCCTGTTTCATTGGCTGGGATTGATTCAATCGAAACCCTCGTCGTTGACGATGGCAGCACCGACGGCACCGCCGCGATCGCGCGCGAGCATGGTGTAGATAGAGTCGTGCAGATACCGGTAAACCGTGGATTGGCGAACGCCTTCGCTTCTGGGCTTGAAGAAAGCCTGAAAATGGGGGCGGATATCATTGTGAATACCGATGCGGATAACCAATACCCCGGCAGTCAAATCGCCAACCTGATTGAACCAATCCTGGATGGACGTGCCTCGATGGTCGTCGGCGATCGCCAGGTCGATAAACTCTCACACTTTTCAAGGACAAAGAAATTTCTTCAAAAGCTCGGGAGCTGGGTCGTCCGCTGGGCCTCCGACACCGACGTGCCGGACGCGACAAGTGGTTTTCGAGCCATGGCGCGTGAGGCTGCGATCCAGTTAAATGTCTTCTCAAGTTACACCTACACACTTGAAACGCTCATCCAGGCGGGAAAGAAAGGTATCCCGATCACCTCCGTACCTATAGAGGCAAACCCGACGTCAAGGAAATCGAGGTTGATCCGCAATTATTTTCAGTACATCACGAGGTCGGCAGTCACGATCTTACGCATCTTCCTGATGTATGAAGCACTGCGTGTCTTCGTTACGGTCAGCCTTCTCCCTATATTCTTA
>JASFUN010000319.1:0-3428 GCA_050050255.1 Anaerolineales bacterium
AGCCCTGCTCGATCAACCTCTGCTGGTTATCACAGGGTTACTTTTCGTAACCGTCCTAGTCCCGCTGCTCGAAGAGATGATTAAAACCATTTCGCTGTGGCCGATGCTGAGAAGAGGTGTTAGACCAATATATGCCTTCGCAGCTGGCGCCGTTATGGGAGGCGCATACGGCTTGTTCGAAGCTCTGTTCCTGGCCCAACCGGGGGAAGGCTGGGCTGCCCTGATGGTCGCCAGAGCAGGTGCTACTTCCATGCACATGCTCACTACTGCTCTAGCCAGCATGGGCTTCGCTTTAGCGATCGAGAAGAAAAAGTTGACCGTCGCTTTGCGCTACTACTTATTCGCCGTTGTGATGCATGGCGTTTGGAATCTGGCTGCCATAGGGGTCGCGATTGTGTCTCTATTCCAGGGGGATGCAACAAGCGCCGTGTTAAGCAACGGCGCCGTTGTTGTTTCAGTTGGTTCGGGAATTCTCCTGGTTTTGTTAACTGCTGGAGCAGTGTCCGGATTGCATCTAATTCCGGGATACTTGCTCAAGCGTGGGGAAATTCAGGCCCCTCAAGAAATCTCAGCTGGATTATCCTGATCCGCTTTATGCATTCCCCGACGAACATGGTGGATGATGTAGTAGACGAAGCCGGCCACAAGAATAATCGCTATTGGGATGTCGAACGGTCGCATTATAGCGCGCAGTTCCTCCCACCGGGACCCAAAGACATACCCGCCGTAGGCTAAAGCTCCACACCATAGCGCCGACCCCAAGAAAGTGTAGACTGTGAATGGAAGCAGGCGGACGCGCGTCACGCCAAGAGGGAAGGATATAAAGGTCCTTACGATCGGCAGCAGCCTGCTCAGGAACGAGGTCCAATCACCCCAGCGGGAGAACCATCGATCGGCAGTGTCCAAGTCATGTTCGCTGATCATAAGGTATTTTCCGTAGCGATCCAACAGTGGGCGGCCTCCCCAGGCGCCGAGCGCATAGGATATTAACGATCCTATCGTACAGCCCACGCCTCCCCATAAAGCGCCATGCAGTACTGCTTCCAGCGCCGTGCCACCCCGTGCTTGAACGAGCAACCAGCCTTAGAGGGGCATGGTCACTTCACTGGGGATCGGAATGTTTGCGCTTTCCAACACCATGATCCCGACTACACCAGTCCAACCCATCGTTTCGAACATCTGGGTCAAGAATTCAATGATTTGATGTTCTAACCAAATCGGCATCAATGCCTCCAAAGGTTTCGCTCTTCTCTTTTTGACCTGCAAGATTATACTCAAAGAGCCCTCTTTGAGTAGGATACCTTTCGTCTTGACACTTTAAAACCGCTATGCTACCTTTAGCCCGCTCGCTTGATAGCCCTTTTAGCCTCAAATTCAGGAGCATCGTTTTGACAAAATCGCGGACAGATAAAATGGTCGACCGATTGCGCGATTTGCAGGCTTCATCTCCGGATGTCGAAGCCTCCGCAGTTGTCAGCGTGGATGGCCTGACGATGGCTTCCGCGCTCCCCGAAGACGTCGAAGAGGATCGTGTCGCCGCAATGTCTGCTGCGATGTTGTCGCTCGGAGAGCGCATCGCTGGAGAACTTGGGCGCGGAAATCTCGACCAGGTCTATATCCGCGGGAAAGGCGGTTTTGTAATTCTGATGGCGATCGGAAGCGAAGCCGTGCTTACTGTCCTCGCCCGGCCGCAGGCCAAACTCGGGCTGCTCTTCCTGGATATGCGCCGGGCAACGCAAGACCTCCTCGCGCTGCTCTAATCCCCTCCTGCTGCAAATGGGCAATACGCACAAGGTGTATCCTTGATGATGCTCCCAAACAACATGATCAGCGCCTATTTGACCGCCCTGGAGGACCTTCTGGGCGAGAACGGCGTAAAAACCGTCCTCAACCTCTCCGGCCTTCACGAATCAATTGAAGGCTACCCGATCGATGGCGCAGCCGAAACTCTCCCCCATTCAACTCTTGCGAAGCTCCAGGCGACGATTGAGGATATCTACGGCGAAAGGACTGGATTAAACCTCTCCCGAAAAGCCGCGCGCAGTGCATCCTCAAGTATCGGTGCTGAGCTGCTCAACACGGATCAACCCGTACGCTCTAGTGAAGGAGGCGTCGAGAGTATCGAGGAAGCCTTGGACACTTTCGCAAGGCTGTTTGTCACGGATGATCACAGCACCCCCATTGTGTCGGGAACGGACGAGCGTGTCTCCATCTCGTTGCAAGTTTGTCCGAACTGTGTCGGCCGAGAATCGAGCACGCCTATCTGCCAGGCTGTTGCAGGCTGGATTGAAGGGCTGATTGAGCTGATCGGGTCAAGCGATGAAGTTTCCATCTACGAAAGCTCATGCCTTGCCGTCGGAGACGAAAATTGCACGTTCGTCGTCCAACACGGTCAGAAGGAACCGGTTGAGGGTTGAAAGTCATCGATTCACGAATTATCCATGCATAAGCTTACGATCGTCATCCCCACCTACAATGAAGCAGATAACCTGCCCCTGCTTGCGACGGCATTATGGGAGCTTGCAGAGTTGGATATCTCGATCATCGTCGTTGACGACGCTTCACCGGATGGCACCGGCGCGATTGCAGACCAACTTGAAAAAGAGCATCCCGATCGATTCGAGGTCATCCACCGGGAAGGCAAGCAGGGGTTAGGCACAGCCTATATCACCGGCTTCAAGCGAGCGCTCAACTCTGATGCCCCGGTAATCGGCCAGATGGATGCTGACTTCTCCCATTCTCCAGACTACATCCCGGAGTTCATGTCCACCCTACCTGATTGCGACGCCGTGATTGGCTCGCGGTATGTTCCCGGTGGACGGCTCGATGAACGTTGGGGGGCTGGAAGAGTCCTGCTCTCGTGGTTCGGAAATTTCTACGCACGAACGATTCTGAACATGCACATCAGGGACGCAACCGGCGGCTTCCGCATCTGGAAACGTGCGACGCTTGCAGGCATGCCCCTCGATCGCATTCGGTCGAACGGCTACGTCTTCCAGGTCGAAATGGCTTACGTTGCGCAGAAATTAGGTTATAAGCTGGTGGAGATGCCGATCTACTTTGAGGACCGCAGGATTGGCCAATCCAAGATGTCGTTCCGGATCCAGGTAGAGGCTGCACTGCGGGTGTGGCAGGTTCTCCTGATGCATCGTCATATATCACCCGTCGACAGGAATCCTTGAGTCAAGAGCCCCGGTACGACTGATAGGCTTTGCTCAGGCGCATCCAATCCTCCACACTCAAACGTTGAGCCCTGCTGCTGGGCTCAATCCCACAGCTCTGCAGTAACTGCTCCGCAGCCGGCTTGTCGATCGGCATCCCGCCCGAAAGTGCATTCCTCAACTGTTTTCGCTTCTGCCCAAAACCAGCTCTGGCAAGTTTGAAAAATGTGCCCAGATCCGCTGGGTTGAGATAATTGCTTGAATGCA
>JASFUN010000320.1:0-3415 GCA_050050255.1 Anaerolineales bacterium
ATAGAGAAACATGCAGCCCCGTCAGAAAACAAGCACTTTTATCCTGCCGGCATGTCGCCTATCAGTCTAACATTCGCACCTGCGGGATCGTCGGTGGACGTTTTTTGCTTCGCCGCCGTCGATGGTGGTGCGATCGTACGACGGTACCCTGCATACATCATCCCCACCCCTACGCTCATCGCCAGGTACAGATATTGTTCATGACCGAGTCGCGTGAGGCTACCACCTGCGGCGACGATCAGGGTCCCAGCAGCGAGCAGCAGCAAGCCGATCATGCGGTTCCGGAAGATCCCTTTTCGCCAGAAAGCCCACGCAGACCACAGTGCTCCCCCGACCAGGACAAGCGTGCCGACACTGTTGATCCCGATGGTCAGCACGGTCAGCAGTGTCGGTTTTTCTAGCGCATGCCAGCTTTCTTCGATCAGCCTGGAGGTCTCCACGCCGGCCGTGCTCACCAACCCGATTGCAAGGCCACTCAGGAACAGCATTAACCAGAGACCCGCCTTCCGGGCTCCCTGCCGCCGGATCAGGACATACCATGTCCCCAAGCCCAACCATCCGACCACTAACGTGGCGCCGAGCACATAGTAAGCCCTGACCAGATCCGGCGTCCAGCCGGCGACATCGGCGACCACCTGAATGGAGGCTGCGGCGCTGAACATGGCGAAAGCGGATGCCCAGATCGCCTCATGCGGCCGGAATTTCTGCCTGAACCGTCGCAGCATCGTCAGAACTGCCAGGCCGCTGAAGAACGCTGCGCTCACTGGTAGGGATTCAAGCGCTGCATTCACGAGCGGGCTGGGCTCACGGTCGTTGTAGATCACTGCAGAAATCGGGACAGGTGACTCTGAATGGGCACTTGGAAGCGGGCCAGCACTTGGATCAACCTGGAAATAGTAGTATTGGCGCCCTGCAAACATGCCACCGGTGGGAATGTCCAGCAGGTACTCCCCTGCCTCGAGCGGCTGCTGTGTCGCCAGGTGCAGCTGTTTCTGGAAGCTCAGGACAGTCGCATCTAACGGTATCGAATCCCCATCCTCAAGATGGAAGAGATGATAACTCTCCGCATCTGCCAGGCCTTTTTGCTGGATAAAGATACCGGTCAAGTTCTGTGGCGCGATTGCCGGCGATTCTTCTGGCATTTCTTCCAATGGATAGCTCCATGGGAAGAGTTTGACCCGCCCCGTCGTTTGTCCGTCGTGGTATTCCAGGTAAGCACCGCTCGCCCGATCCGGCAACTCACCCGACACGGGCTGCTTTGCGCTATGCTCTGGAACACCGGCCATAAGCGGTATGATCGGCACGCTGATCAAGGCGGCCAGCACAAAACCCGTTCCCAGGATCAACCCACGCGGAATCTTCCTGCGGACCGGTCGTTCCGGCTGCCTGACCTTTTTCATTTCGCCCTCTTCTGGCTGACCATCTTCCTTATTCGGCGAGCGCATTCTATGCAGCTGGATCCCCAAGAATAGGGTGCTCAGAGCGCTTGAGGCGGGTAACCAGACCAGGAGGACATGCCAGTTCCACTGAGACAGGATAGTGTTTGTGAACGGCGAGAAAAGCATCGGCAGCAGCGCCCAGGCGACGGCTGGCCCTGCCATAAGCATTGCAATACCCGGCAGAGCCTGCCCGCTGTATAACCAACCCACACCGGGCCATCCGAAGAGCCCGCCTACAGCCTCCATCCCCAGCACATAACCAGCGGGGATTCGCCGGATCCGATCGGGTATAGGCCCGGCAAAGCGGGCTGGCCCCCCGCGCCAATGCTGAACCATCGCGCGGCGGTAATCGCGGCTTGCAGAGAACACCAAACGTGCAAAGGCAAGGAAGCCCAGCAGGAGCGGGATCGCCGCCAGGCTCAACCCGGCCGGCGCGATCCAACCCAACGCCCTTGCAGACTGAGCGTCATCCAGGCCTGACACCAGACCCTGGTAGCGGCTCAGTCCGACGGCCATCGTCACCAGGTAGTAGGCGCTGATACCTCCTGCTATCCCGATCAAGCTGCGCCTTGCCTGTCGTCGATCGACACGTTCGCTCAGCAGCTCAGGTATGAGCACGTAGCTCGTCCCGATCAAGGCCAGCAAAACACCGCCGATCATGTTTAACTGGGCGTGCACGTTAGGGATCTCCTCCGCGGTCGTCAGCAAACGTGAGGTCGCGGGCAAAGCCTGGAGCAGCCCTTGAAACGTCCCCACGACGAGCAGCACGCTCGAGACCAGCCAGAACGCGGCCGGTGCGCCAGCGCGGATCCTCTCGGCCATTCTGGACCAGCCCAGCGTACGCCAGAGCGTTATGAAATAGACCCAGAATCCGAGCAGCATCGCTGACCCTGCAACCGCCAGGAGCAACGGCAGTCTGAGGCTGAAGAAAGAAACCAACGCGGGGGAGTGAATGCCTCCATAACCATTCACGGCATTCCCAAGCACCAAACCGGATAGCAGGAAGGTGAGATAAAAAATCAATGAGGTCGGTACGATCGTCCAGAACAGCCAATTCGCCGCGCGGCGCGAGACAGGCCGCCCACCCAGGCGGGGCGCAAAATAGGCCAGCAGCGCAGCCAAGGACACCATCATGCCCGTAACCAGGTTGACATGGGCATGGCTGATTGGATCAACAAACTCACCGAATTTACCGGCAGCATGGATCCAATCGGCGTTGGCAGGCAAAACCTGAATAACCCCTTGCACCGTCCCCACAAACAAAGCGCCTGCGGAGACAGCCACAAACTTGAGCAGGTGGCCATGCGGTTTGACGCTGACATGTCGGGCAGCAAAAATCGTGAGGAATACGTCCAGGACATAGGTCCAATAACCCAGCCCCATGACGCTCGCCGTTATCCGCGTTGGCACTCGGTGCGCAGCCCCCACCAACTCTTTCGCTGCCATATAATCCATGCCGCTGCGAACGAGGTTCCCCTCAACCAGGCCGAGGATCAGCCAGGCCAGGTAAAAGCCGAAGACACCGATGATCGTCAACCAGAACGAGGCGCTGGCAAGCGTGTTGCTGTAGAGTGGGCGGTTTGCCAGCCGGGGCAGCAGGTACCAGGTAAGCCCGGTGAGCAGGACAGTCCCACCTCCCACGATGATGATATGGGAATTGGAGAGGTCACGGAACAAGTGCCCACCGTAACCCGCTTCCCACAACCACTGCCAGAAGCCCGGGATATTTTTAACCACGACATGCACACCGCCGATGACGAGCGCGATCGCGGCCGCGATGAAGTAGCGTGGCAGATTGCCATCATAAGACCCAATTTCTTCGGGCCGGTATTTACGTTTAAGTTCGACTCGGGCGCTGGGAACAATCCAGAGCACTGCCCCGATCATCGCCGTGGCGGCGAGCAGGATCATAAGCAAATCACTTGCAGTCCATTCCAGTAGAAACATTATCTCTGCCCCTTTCTGACGCTCCGCCT
>JASFUN010000321.1:0-3415 GCA_050050255.1 Anaerolineales bacterium
TGCTCACGCTGTAGGGTGTGCCGAAATCGCCCGGACCAAACCCCAATACATAGATGCCCGCGTCGAGGTTGGGCAAGTGCAGTTGACCGATAGCTTCCGCTCCTGCCTCGTCTGCGCTGGTGGATGGGTCCCGGATCGGAGATGGGCTGCCTGCAGAGGTGCCACCGATGATCCCACCGCTGTTGTCATAGAGCGTCATCTCCAGATATTTTCCACCCTCGGTGAACAAGGATAAGTCCAGCGGTCCGGTCTGCTGCCAATCAAACATACCGAATTCCTGCGGGATGGGACCAGGCAACGTGCCCTCGAACCACTCCTGAATGACGCCTTGATCTTTGGGGAAGTACCATGGGATCAGCCCGGCATAAGGGGGCAGGATGCGGAAGAGCGGCGGCTGGGTGAGATCCCAGACCCAGCCAGGCGCGTCGATGTACTGATCCCAGCGCTGGTAATGGATGAAGACGCGGTAGAAATTGCGCCTTCCATCCACAGCGCGTACAGAGAAACGGAAGACGCCGTCCGGGAAGGTATCGTGAGGGCAATCAATCGTCAGGTTGAGCCCATTGGTCGAGTTGACCATTGCTCCGCTGGCATCGTACAGCGTGAGTTCAAAGGGCCAGGTATATCCCGGATTGCCTGGTACCCAACTGTCCGGATAGGCTGAGATCGTCAGTTTTCCTTGCGTGAATCCTGGTTCCCCGTATGGGAAATTGCCCGGAGACAGGCACTCATCCTGGCCAGATTGTGGGTCTATAGCAGCCTCCAGCACGCCCTCGAAGTAATCGATGTCATTGGTCTGATCGAAATTCAGATCCGCGATCGTGTCCATAGGCAGCAACAGGTTAGCGTCCACCGGTTGGCTGCGGATGGCGCGGTCCGCGAAGGTATCGTTGCGCGGGTTCCCGGAAAGGCCAGGGTTATCGAAGTAATCCGGGGCGATGCTCGAGGCGCTCATTGAAAAAGTGATGTGGTAGCAGTTAATTGTGTCGCTGCTGGCGCCGTAGATATAAAGCGTATGCGTCCCGGGAGCCAGGCGGTTTTGGCTCAGCGTCAGTGTGCTGCCGGCGAGTGCTGCGGAGGTGCTGTCGAGGAAGGCTCCCAACGAGTTGTTGGCCGTAAGAGTTTCATCGAATGAGATTGTCAGAGTGACATCCATAAAGTCCGTGGTTACGAACTCAAAGTAGTCGAAATCGCCCGGGATAATCGTACCGGTCGTGGTACCTGGCGAGAGCGATGCGGCTGTTGCAGGTGAGTCATTCGGCTCGTAGAGATCCGGTTCGGGTGTGCTGCCAGCCAGGCTGGCGGCCTGCTGCACAGCTCCAAGGACGTTCAGATATTTTACGTTCAGATTCACACGGCTGTCGTAGATCGTATTTGCGGTGGACTGCAGGGTCGAGCGGGCTTGCGCGTAGGTCATTGCAGGGAAGACAGCCTTCATCATGGCAAGCACGCCGGCTGTGTAGCCGGCGGATGAGCAGGTCCCGCTGCTGCACCACAGCGGCACGGCCGGCAGTCCGGGATCGGGTACGTGGCAGGCGTTATATGGTCCCCAGATCTCGACCTGGTTTAGATCGCCGTAATTGGAGGAACCGTCGACTAATTTCGTGGACTTTTCAACGCCCCCGACGCAGAGCACCTGGCTGGTTTCACAGGGCAGGATGTTCACCCCGTCCAGGTCGATCCCGTCGTTGCCGGCTGGTGCGGAGACGATCGCACCGGCGCTGTTGGCATCGCTGACGGCTGCATCGAGCACGAACTTTTCGAAGAAATTCGGGTCTTTTCCGGCGGCATTGACGTTGATAACATCAGCGCCCCAATAGGTAGCGACGGCAATCCCGCTGGCGATTCCGTAGATCGTGGCGTCGTGTGCGACCAGGTAGGGGAACGCCATCTGTCCGGCGACGCCGGCCGATCCAAGTTGGTTGTTGAGGCGTGACATCGCAATTGAAAGGATGCGATAGCCGTGCCACGTGCCGCCAGTCGGGTAGGGGTTAGGCTCACCGAGTACGTTGTTATCGTCATGGGGTATATCGTATTGGACGAGCGTGGCGGGAAAATCGTTGTTAGCTGCAAAGCCTGCATCCACCAGTGCCAATTTGGGCGTGCGCCCGGAAAGATTGAGCAAATCGTAGAACTGCCACGCGCGGGTGACCTTGAAATCGGCATCGTTAAGCCATGAGAATTTGAAGCCGTTTTCGTAGCCGCCACCGGTAAGGGGATGTTCTTCCGTCTGGCACATCACACAGGAAACAGTCTGTGGAGCAGGTTCATTGGCGGTGGTCATCTGCGCGGGCGCCGGTTCCGGACCGTTCTCGAGCAGGTCGTCGACGGGCAGCATCAGCGTATTTGGTGAGGCGTACAAATCGTTTGACAGCGCTTCGCTAATTATGGCGATCAAGCGCACAGCTTCATCGGAGTTAAACGAAAAATTCCCATCGAACCCCAGTGAAGCCATGCGGCTGGGGAATTCGGTCAGATCCGCACTGGCCAGATCCACCCTCAGCAGGTAAGAATCGCTGGTTGAATAGGCAGGACGAAGCGAATCAGGCGGCAGGTTGGGTGGTGGAGCAGGCAAAGGGCCTCCACCCAGCAGTTGGGCGGAGAACTGGCTGATGAATTGGTCGAGTGCAGCCTCGTCGGATGTGGTGAGGATGATTTCATCCTGGACGAATTGTTCGCGCTCGCCGGCCGGAGACTGCATGACGGCGATTTCTCGCGGTGTATCATCCGGTGGGCGCGGCAGGCTGCCGATATCCGCCGCCAACCCGGGGTCGATTTCGTAGGCGAAAGATGCATGCGGCGCGGAGTAGACAGCGGGGGTGACAATCGCCAGGATGACGACCAAATTAGTAAAGACCAGCAGGGTGGTTCGGAGCGTTCGCATGGCAGATCCTCTTAGACTTTGCAAGCATTGAAATCTCAGCGGAAGTCTTGGTTGTTCAGGGACGTAGACCAGCAGCGCTTACCCGGTTGAAAGAGCTGTCTGCTTGAATGAGGTTGGCTGCGAAGTCGGGCGTAGCAGAGCCTCTTTCTATCGAGGTGAGCCTATGTTGCAGACTGGCGCATTGTAGCGCGGACCGTGAGTAAGGGCGAGCGGGTGTGTATATATGCGTAGAATGTCCCGGGATGTTAAAATCGGTCCGGAGCTTGCAGCAGAAAATGCTGAACCATCCCAAATAAATACGTACCGTTCACGTAGCCATAGACCGGATCCGCCGCACAGAAATCCGCAAACGCTGACCTGACAGAGCGTGAGATCGAGATCTTACAGGAGCTCGCCACGGGCGCCAGCAACCGTGAGATCGCGCAGACGTTGAGCATCTCCGCAAACACGGTCAAAGTGCACGTTCGCAGCATCTTTGAGAAGTTCGATGTCGCTTCCCGTACAGAGGCGACGCTTGTGGCGATCCAATCT
>JASFUN010000322.1:0-3392 GCA_050050255.1 Anaerolineales bacterium
CTTTTTCTGCTTGCTGTTGCGGTTTTGTAACGGGTCGGTGATAGCAGTGTAATCAGGATCAAGCAGAATGGGCCTTAGCGGCCGGTTAGATAAGAACCATCGCTCTGCTCGATTTAGGATTTATGAGTTGATCCGGGAACAAAATCTCTATTGATTGCGTCTTGGATCAGGGAGTATCGTGAAATGAACACGGGAATAAACCTGATGATTATCCTTCAATCAATCCTGGCCATCCTCGTCATGGTAGGTATATTAGTATTACTGTACTGGCTCATCGAAAACCCTGTACTTAAAGACGAAGAGATGCGCAGGATACTCAACGACACCCGTTCGATGCGAGCTGAAGCATTGAGCCAGGCGAGCAGTCTCGCCAGGCAGGAAAGTGAAAGGCTTTACCGTTGAGCGTCCTAAAAATTTATCCACAGGCATCTCTATCCCGATGCATTAAAGGTTGCGAAAATGAAAGATACTTTGGCAGTAAAACAGCTTTCGAAAAATTACACACCCCTTCCGGGGATGCCCTTCAAGATAGCTAAATGGGTGCTGGTCGCGGCTTGCACGATCGTAGTTGCTGCATGCCAATTTGCGCCAGCCCAAAGGGCGACCCCCACCGAGACCCCCTCTGCTGCAGTTGGCAGCATCCAGGGGATCGTCGGTTTGGACGGGTGCTCGTCCGGCGAGTTATGCCCTACCGTCACCCCGGAATTGATACAGAACACCAGCGATGGAGAATCGACTGGATTCCAAGGGTTAGCAGGAATAGAGGTTTCGCTGGGGCAGGGTCCATGCCCCTCCCTCGGCCTGGCATCACAGACGACCGAGGCAAACGGAACATTCGATTTTTCCGGCCTGCAGCCCGGTTTCTACTGTGTCTCAGCCCAGGCGGGAAGCTCCATGAACGGTCAATGGTCCGTCCCGGAAGCGCTTCCCGCGGAGGTCAGAGCTTCATACACCATCGCGCTTGGACCAGGTGAACAGCGCAAGGACCTGCTCTTCATCTGGAACCCGGCTGGGAAGGAAACGCCCGCCGCCCCGACGGCTACGCCAACTTCTGAGCCAGCATGCACCAATCGCCTCAGCCTGGTGGATGACATCACGATCGAGGATGGAGAGCGCCTCGATCCCGGGACCAACTTCAGGAAGGTCTGGCGCATTCGCAATGAGGGGACCTGCACCTGGACACACTCCTATGAATGGGTCTTTGTTAGCGGCTACCAGATGAACGCGTCGGATTCGATCCAGATCCCAGCCGAGGTTGCTCCCGGGGTGATGATGGATGTCAGCCTGGATATGAAAGCGCCGGATGTGTCGGGCAGCTACCGGAGCTACTGGATGATGCGCAGCCCTGACGGTCAGCTCTTTGGTACAGGCTCGGCAGATAATCAACCAGTTTGGGTGGAAATCACGGTCAGACCAGAGGCCACACCGGTAATCAGTGAGTGGAGAGGCGAATACTTTGACAACCGTTCGCTTGAGGGAGATCCCGCACTCATCCGTAATGATAAGAAGATTGATTTTGATTGGAAGCGCGGGGCACCTGCTGATGGGCTTCCCAGCGATAACTTCTCAGCGCGCTGGACGCGCACGCTAGAGTTCGACGCCGCAGTTTATCGCTTCTCCGTGGCCTCCGATGACGGCGTCAGGTTGTGGGTTGATGACCGGTTGGTTATCGATGAATGGGTCGATTCCGAGCTCAATCAAGAGACAGTAGACCTTGCCATGGTCAGCGGAAAACACGACATAAAGCTTGAGTATTACGAGCACCTCGGTGGTGCCGACATCAAGCTATCATGGAAAAAGATCACGCCTGACGAGGACAGTAAATGGATCGGTCGATTCTGGTTCAACCGGCAGCGAGATAGCAAGTGGGCGCTGGTAAATACGAGCTCGAGTATTGACTTTAATTGGGGTTCAAAATCGCCGGCGCTCGGCATCCCTTCCGACAACTTTTCGGCAAGTTGGGTGCGCTCGATAGACTTCGAGTCCGGTTCTTACCGGTTCTCGGTCCAGGCCGACGATGGTGTTCGCCT
The DNA here is from genome assembly GCA_050050255.1 of Anaerolineales bacterium. Lineage (GTDB taxonomy): Bacteria > Chloroflexota > Anaerolineae > Anaerolineales > E44-bin32 > E44-bin32. Next base: position 2,031 of record JASFUN010000322.1, read on the forward strand.
GTATTTCGACGATGAACTGCTAATCGACGAATGGCATGACGCCTCGGGGACAAAGACATACAATGTTGAGCGAGAGGTCAGCGGCACACATGAGCTGCAGGTCATTTACTATGAGCACGTAGGTGACGCCCACATCAAGTTTGAATGGGAGAAGATCAGCCCACCCAATCAGCCTCCTGTGGCTAAAAGCGATGGCTACGAGACCATGGTCGATACCTCAATCAACGTCCTGGATCCGGGTGTCCTGGAAAACGACAACGACCCGGACGGTGACCCGATCACAGCCATCGAAGTATCAGGACCCTCCCATGGTCAGCTTATACTGCACGAAAACGGCGCGTTTAGTTATGCACCCGATCGAGGCTATGTCGGAGAAGATCGCTTCATCTACCGGGCTAGCGATGGCGATCTACAATCAGCCGACACGACGGTCAAGATTACCATTCAAAAAGAGAACTATCTGCCCGCTGCTGTTGATGACAGCGTCGCTACGCAAGAGGACACTGAGGTCAGCATTGACGTTCTGGCGAATGACCGCGGCTTAGGGGATCCGCCGATCAGCATCACCTCAATCTCAACGCCTTCGCATGGCGCTGCTTCCATTGAAGGCAACCTGATAATCTACAACCCGATGTTGAACTTCTTCGGAGTGGATACCTTCACATACACCATCTCAGATTCCGATGGAGACGAATCATCGGCTATCGTGACCGTTACCGTAAATGCGGTGAATGATCCGCCCGATGCGAAAGATGATGCATACGAACTTAAGGAGGACGAGACCCTCTCGCTTCCCGATCCCGGGGTCCTCGAAAACGACAGCGACCCGGAAAATGATCCGATTACAGCTATGCTGGTTGAAGATGTCCAGCACGGGAAGCTCAAGCTAAACGCCAACGGATCATTCACCTACGTACCTGATGAGAACTACTCCGGGTCTGACCAGTTCACCTACAGCGTATCAGATGGAAGCAAATCATCACCTGCTGTGGTGGTGACGCTGACGATTACGCCGGTCGAGGATCTGCCCATTGCAGTCGGAGATTCCTTCGAGGTCAACTACCAATCCGTATTGATGATAGAAAAACCCGGAGTGCTGGCGAACGACTCCGATGCTGATGGCGATGAGCTCACTGCGGTCCTCGATCAAGCCCCGGCTCATGGCGACCTGGTTTTAAACCCGGACGGCAGCTTTGAGTACACACCCGATGCGGGTTTTGAGGGGAGTGACAGTTACTCATACTGGGTTGAAGATGGGAAAGGTAAATCCGAAAGCGTAAAGGTTTCCATACAGGTCCTGCCACCAGCTTAAACCTCGATCCGGACGGCGGGAACTTAGGGATCATACTTAGAAGGAGTCAT
>JASFUN010000323.1:0-3381 GCA_050050255.1 Anaerolineales bacterium
GGAGCCGTAGTCAGCGGCGACATCAGCTTCGGCGCAGCCCTCAGTGTTAATAATGCCGCTTCAGGCGGCATCGGTTTCAATGTCAACCAGACCGGCGGCGACGGTATCCAGGTGTCTGATACAGGTGGTTACGGGATCTCCGTCACCTCCCCAGGCTTTTCCGGTCTCTTCGTCAGCAGCAGTGGCAGTGATGGTGCGTATATTACCTCGCCCGGTGACGATGGGGTGCAAATCTTTAATCCCGGTGACGAAGGCCTCTACGTCAGCGGCGCCGGGGGGTCCGGTGTGTATGTCTCTTCGGCCGATCAGCATGGTGTTTATGGCCGCACCGTCGACCCGGGCTACTATGGCGGCTACTTCATCAATGCGACCAGCGCTGGCGATGGTGACGGTTTGTATGCCGCCGCCAGCAGCAATGCCGCCGCCGATGTGGCTCTGGGCGGCAGCACCGGGCGCATCACCGCCTACGGCAGCAGCACTGCGGACCTGTACCTGGACAGCAACGATAGTGTTATCGCCCGGCTTGATCGCGACAGCTCGTCAAGCAGCGCGTACTTTGGTGTGATTAACTCGAGCAATACCTTCCCCTTTTATGTTTACGAGAGCGGCAATGCCTACTTTTCCGGCAACGTCAGCAAGGGCGGTGGCTCCTTTGTGATCGACCACCCTCTCGATCCGGAAAACCAACTGCTCTACCATTCCTTCGTCGAATCTCCAGACATGATGAATATCTACAACGGCAACGTGGACCTGGATGAAAACGGCACAGCATGGGTCGAGCTGCCCGACTGGTTCGGCGCGCTAAACAAGGACTTCCGCTATCAACTGACCCCCATCGGCGCCCCGGGGCCCGACCTGTACATCGCCCAGCCAGTGACGGAGAATCGCTTCCAGATCGCCGGTGGCTCCGCAGGAATGACCGTCTCCTGGCAGGTCACCGGCATCCGGCAGGATCCATTCGCCGAGGCCAACCGTATCCCCGTGGAGGTTGATAAGCCGGAGGAGCAGCGCGGTACATACTTGCACCCTGAGGCCTGGGGGCAGGATGCCGATCTGCAGTTTTTCCCCTTCTCGCTGGCACCATACAACCAGGAACAGGATGAGACCGCACCGGAGGGGGTTGATTTGCCTTATGAGCTTCCGGATGAGGAAGGAAACTGAGGGCTGTATGGAATGCCGCACTGCCTGACGCCGCCACTCTTCCAGGGCGCTCGTTGGATGAAGTTGAATGTAGCGAGCTTGGTCTTGGCGGCGAAGTTTGCGATTGAGGCAATAGCGACGATCGCTGCGCTAGTGTGGTCTTTTTCAGCCCGATCAATCTAAGGGGTAGTCCCAGATCCCTAATTCTGGAGTCGGGGTGTCAGCCGTAAATCGGCAAGCCGCATGGCGGAGCGATTATTTGCTTGTACCTGGCCGGAATCCGGTGTTCGCTTTGGTGGAAAAACAAGCATTAAACGAATTTAGGTGTTACTTGTAGCAGACCGGATACTGTGCCGGGTCGCTTTGCTGGCAGGGCACCTGGCAGACGTAATCCTGCAGGTTGTCGTCCCAGACTTCGCATCCCTGTTGAGGTCCATCATCCGGTTCATCCGGTTCGGGTTTCGGCGGCGGTGTGAAGGTCGGCGTGGGCGGGATATTGCCCAGGGTCATCGCCTCTACATCGATCGCTGCGGGAAGGTCGAGCAGCCTGGTTGCGACCCAGCATCGCTCAAGCGTTTCGTTCTGACTCTTGATCTCGAGCCAGGAGCCATCCTGGTTGCGGAAGAGCAGGTCGGCAGCCTGCCCCTCGCTCAGGTAACCCAGCGGTGCGTAGATGGAGCCCGGTCCCTGACGGCACGTTGTGGGTCCGAGCGCATGCGCCTGCGGAATGGGCGTCTCGCTGGGGTCTGGGGCAAGGGCAATTTCGTCATCAAAGGCCGACTCTGCCCGGGGTGTGGTGGTCGCTGTCCGGGTCACTGTTTCAGCGATGGCCAGCGGGGGCAGCTGCCCAATATTTTGGCGCAGTGAACGCATACCCCACCAAGCCATCGCGCCGATGGCAAGGATGATGCAGCCAATTACGAATCTTCGTGGAAACGACTCAAGAAGCAGCCCTTCGTAATCCCAGCTGGTCATGGAGCGATCTTTATGACGCAGTCGTTCCGAGGCTCTGCCTTCGGCGTGGTCCGTTGGCTCAGCCTCGGAGCCGCCGGAGATCGATTTCACGTCCTGAGTCTTCAGTTGCTGGCTGTTTTGAATCGTTCTTAGTGCACGCTCTAGAAATTCCTTGGCCTGGGCTGGACTATCGGCTTTTTCTACGCTGCGTTCTACTAGTTTGCGGTCCATTTCGGCCTGCTTACCCTCCAGCTCGGCGGCATCCGCTCCGGGTGCATCCGATCCGGTGAGCTCTGCTTCCGCCACCCGCTGAAAAGCCTCCTGCCAGGATTGGTTTAGATCAAATCCAGAGAGAGCAGATTCCGGGTCTTGTGCGAGGCGTTCTCTGAAATGCGGGTCGCGCAGCATACGCACGAGTAACTGCTTGATGATTGAATCGACGATGATCAACCTCCCAAAAATGGTACCTATTCAATACCTGCGCAAGTTTGCGGATCTCCAAATAGAGCGGGTTAGCAGGATGAGGGATGTGATGAAACCTGCGAGGCGAACTTAACAAGATAATATTGATCCGAATAAAGATTGTCAAACAGAGGCGGGAAGATCGCTGTGAAGGAGGTTGGATTCAGACTGTACGCTCATAATTCACTCCCGGGGCCGATCATGGTAAACTAATTTCACGGGCGCGTAGCTCAGCTGGTCAGAGCGCACGGTTCACATCCGTGAGGTCGATGGTTCGAGTCCATTCGCGCCCACACGAAGGGTCTCTACATTTGTTGTAGAGACTTTTTCTTTTGGAACTTGACTCACATCTCAATCCGAGCACCCCTGACGCCCAGCCGAAAGGGTCGCGCCCACCTCTTAGACCATTGCGTTCGTCGCAGTGGTCTATGAGTTATATTAATTGGTGATACAGAATAAACGAGCATCCCCGGAACGCAGTGGAGTGGGATCGCGCCCTCACGAAGGTTCTCTACATTCGTTGTAAGGACTTTTTCTTTTAGAACATAAGCCGCTGCTCAATCCAATCATCCCTGAAGCGCAGCGGAAGGTGTCGCAGCAACTTTAGTTTTCAGGGTTCCTTCACGCACCGAAAACCCAGGTTATCGGGACCGAGATCCTTCGAGCGTGGCCACACCTTTCCGTCATAAGCGACGATGTAGGCATGACCATCATCGATCTCGGTGGCGGTCCACCAGTAGATCACCTGCGAATGGAGGTCCCACAACGGGGATTCCTTATCGGGGGTGAGCTCGTAGGCAGCCGTGGAGGTTTCTTGATCCCACT
>JASFUN010000324.1:0-3380 GCA_050050255.1 Anaerolineales bacterium
GTTTGGCACCTCGATGCCGATGAAGCCTTTTCCAGGAACGGGTGCCTCAATGCGAATCGAAGGCGCAGCCAGGGCCAGGGCCAGGTCGTCCGCCAACGCGGAGATCTTGCTCACCTTCACTTTCGTGCGCCGTCCGCCACGGCCCTCCACGAAGCTGGGTTCAACACCAAATTGTGTTATCACCGGCCCACGGTTGATTTCAACAACCTTGGCGGGAGCGCCAAAGGAGACCAGCGTCTCCTCGATGAGCTTTGCCCGCTCGCGGTCAAAAGCTTCATCGGCACGCTGAACTGCCCCGCGTTTCAGAATCTGGTCCACCCCGGGCAGTTCCCAGGCGATCGGTTCTGCTTCCTGGATGGATTCTTCGTGTTCATCCTGCTTGACGGCCGCAGTTTCAACCGGAGCCGCTGGCGCGGCGCCATCAGAATCCGTTCGCTCAGGACGTGTGGTGGGACGAAAGCTTTGTGGGCTTGACTTCGTCTGGTTGACGGGGATGCGAGTAAATTGATCCCTGATACGTCCCCAGCTCTGCAGGATTAGTGCGATGAATTCTGGCACGGATATCCCCGCCGTGAAGGTCACCGCGATCAACGCCCAGGCGATCAAAATGACCACACTCCCGGCGATCCCCAGGCTGCGGATGAGCAGCGAGAAGGTCGCCGCCCCGATCAGACCACCTCCCCAGCCTGCGCGCGCAAACTCAATTCCCTGCTCCCATGTCATTGCGCCCAGCAACGCGTGCATCGAGGTCAACGCCAGCCAGTACAACAGCAGCAGGCCGATGACCTGCTCTTGGTCCAGGGACGGCAGGCGTTCCTGAAGACGGCGCAGGATCATGCGCAGACCGATGACCGATAAAACGATCGGGATGACGAACATGCCCCAACCAAACAGCCGCTTCAGGAAACCGATCCATGCACCGCCGATGGGACCTTGCTGCGAGGGAAGCAGGTTGATGAGGGTGAGAACCCCCAGGACAAGCATGAAAAGCCCGAGGAGATCCTTCTTGCGCCCCGGGGTGAGGAACGAGGAGAAAATGCCCCCAATATCCACCTGAAAACGGCCTGAACCACCAGCTCGCTTTGAGCGGGTGCTTTTCCCCCTTCGGGAACGTGCTTTTTTACGACTCGTAGCAGAACCCCTTTTGCTCACCATTTTTCCGGAGCGCCGAAATTATAGCATAGGGAACTGTCCCGACGCTCAGCGCATGCTACAATGGTGCCGCTATGCGCATTTCGAAGGTTGCCGAAATCCTCGGACGGGTCCCTTCTCTTCGAGAACTTGACCTCGAGACACGGCTTGCACTGGCGGAAAACCTGCCCCAGGAGTCCTTCGCGCCCGGCGAGACAATCATCAAACAGGGCGAAAGACCGGACAGCATGGCGATCATCCTGCGGGGCAAAGCGGACATCCTCATGCTGGATGAGGAAAACCGTACGCAGAAGGTAGGCCAGATCGGCGCGCCAGATCTAATCGGCTTGCGCGAGATGGTTTACAGGCAGCCGCGCCCGTACTCAGTTCGGGCTGCCAGCGCGGTGGAAGTCATCCGCTGGGATCGCAACCCGCTCACCACATTCATGAAGGAACACGCCTCCGTGCTTTCATCGCTGCAGTTTCTCGCGCATAGCCAGGAACTGGCCAGCAAACTGGGGTTTGAGTGGTTGCGTGCGGATGAGATCGTGCATGCCCTTACGCGCAAACACAACTTTATCCTTTACCAGATGCTGGCCGTACCGGCACTGCTGGTGAGCGCTGCGCTGGTTTTGGTTTTCCTGGGCGGAATCGGGACGGGTTCAACGCTGAGCTGGCTCGGCACCGGCCTCGGCCTGGCAGGGGCCCTCTTTGGCGTATGGCAATGGGTCGATTGGCGCAACGACTATTACATGGTTACGAACCGGCGGGCTGTGTGGCTCGAGAAGATCGTCGGAATTTATGACAGCCGTAGAGAAGCTCCGCTCCATACCGTGCTTTCCGTCACGGTCAACACAGATATGACCGGTCGCATGTTCGGCTTTGGTGACGTCGTCATCCGCACGTACACAGGCAAAGTCACCTTCCGCAACGCCGCCCACCCGGCGCTTCTTGCAGCCCTGATTGAGGAAAATTGGCGCCGCATGCGCGCCAGACTCGACGCGACCGATCGCGAAAGCCTGGTGGAAGCGCTTGATCAGCGTCTTGCTGCAGATGATGAAGAAGAGCCAGCCTCCCTGGAAGATATTCAGCCTTCTGCACCGGACGACCCTCAAGTCGGCCTGGACCATTGGGGCTTCAAGATCCGCTTCGAAGACCAGGGCGTCATCACCTACCGCAAACATTGGGCCGTGCTGCTCCGGGAGATCTTCATCCCCTCTGCAATTCTCATGACGATCTTTGTCTTGATCGGGGCACGCCTGGGGGGCATGATCCGCTGGCTTGATCTGCCCAGCTTCTTGTTGCTTGCCCTGCTTGCATCCGCAGCGGCGGGAATATGGTGGCTCTACCGCTACGTGGATTGGGCAAATGACATCTACCAGATCACGGACGAACAAATCGTGGATGTCTATAAGAAACCGCTCTCCCGGGAAGAGCGTAAGGTCGCACCACTTGAGAATATCCTTGGCACAGAGGTTGATCGCAAAGGGCTGCTGGGGATCGTATTGAATTACGGTGACGTTATTGCGAACGTAGGCACTTCCCAGTTCACGTTCGATGGCGTGTTCGATCCCGTAACTGTGCAGCAGGATATCGTGCATGCTCAGGAGGCTTTCCTCGAACGCCGGGCCGAGCGCGAACGCAAGAAACGCCAGCGCGAGATGGTAGAATTATTGGACATCTATCACGACAAGTATACAAATTCGTTTCCGGATGAACCGGATGAGGCAAGCTGAGGTATGACTGTTCGAAAGATTGTAACCCCCCCTAACCCAACGCTTCGCAGGAATGCTCAGAAGGTGCGGGCGTTCAGCCCCGCCCTACAGACGCTGATCGACGACATGATTGAGACCATGCGTGCGGCCCCTGGCGTGGGCCTTGCCGCACCTCAGGTGGACGTCAGCCAGAGGGTCATCGTCGTTGAGTACGCGGATCCGCCTGAGGACCCTGAAGCCCCGCCCAAGCCTCCCAAGCTTTACGCGCTTGTGAACCCCGAAATCACCCGCACATCCGATGAAACCGTGCTTGGTAATGAGGCCTGCCTTTCCCTGCCCGGCTTCATGGGCGAGGTCGAACGCAATGAATGGGTGACGGTTAAAGGTCAGGACCGGAACGGCAATGACCTCAAATTGAAACCCAAAGGGTATCTCGCAAGGATTTTCCAGCACGAAATCGACCACCTCAACGGCGTGCTTTTCATCGATCGCGCCACAGAAGTTTGGCGCGTGGAGGAGATGCTCGCCGAAGAG
>JASFUN010000325.1:0-3379 GCA_050050255.1 Anaerolineales bacterium
TGACACACCAGCTGACCGGGGAGGCTTCTATGCCGCGCTGCGTGACGGGCGCGTCATGTACTACGAAGATTCTAACTACTCGGAGCTCGAAAGCATTTATGGTGGGCATGGCGAGCAGAGCGCAGTCGTCAGCCTGGGGGACGAGTTTGTAGCTGCAGGGGAAGACGGTCGCATCCGCATCTGGCATCGATCCAGGATTGTGAGTGGGACGTGGTTTTCCAGAAGGCTGCATGGCAGTCCTCGGGTGTGGGTCTGGGGTATCGACGTATCGACGGACGGGTGGCTCATTGCCGCCGGCAGTTCGGATCGAAAGGCCCGAATCTGGGATTCTGCCAGCGGGGAGCTTCTCATGATCCTGGAAGGGCACAGCTCGGCTGTGACAAAGGTCCGGTTTTCGCCAGATGGACAACGCCTGGCCACCGCTTCACGTGATGGGACGGTGCGCGTATGGGATTCGCAGTCTGGCAGGCAAATCATGCTTCTACGCGGCCATGATGATTGGGTCCTTGATATCGCCTATTCTCCAGATGGCAGCTTGTTGGCTTCGGTCGATGGCGATGGGTGGATGCAGATCTGGGATGCGTATACGGGAAAAATGCTGAAGCGACAATTGGTTTGTGTCGGGCCGTCACGGGCAATCGTCTTCCGACCTGACAGCCGCATGCTTATCACTGCCTGTGATGAAGGTTATCTTAACTTATGGGGTATCGTCGAGTAGGGGACTGATAAATTGGATGGGCTCAACCTGTCTGATGGAAAGTCAAAGATTTGCCAGTCACCTCCTACAGGGTGTGCTGGTCAGCACCAGCGGGTTACTGCCATGACCAGAATCCCATCGTCCCCTCCGCCACGAAGATGGGCTCCACGTCTTGTCCACCAAGCGTGTCAACCAGCCAGATGCGTTCAACGCGGGCGGTATCCTGGTCCGCATAGACCAGGTAACGGCTGTCTGGAGACCATAACCGGTGGCTTTGCGCGTATTGGTTGAAACTGCTGACCACGTAACGCATCTGGTAAGTCGGGTTGAAGGCAGCGAAACCTCGATCTGTCCCATCTTCGACGTTCACCACCCGCCATTGCAACCAGACCGCCTCACGCAGTGGGAGGCGCGACAGATAGGCTATGCGGCTGCCATCAGGAGACCAGAAAAAACCCGAGATATCGAGACTTCTCGGAGTTACCTGCCGTGACTCGCCAGACTCCAAATCGTATACATGGATTGGACCGAAGATCAGGCCTCCGCTCCGCAGCAGCACGCTGTAAGCAACCTGGCTACCATCAGGCGACCATGAAAACACAATATGCTTGTCCTGCGCCTCTTGAATAGATCGGGGGGGCATAACTCCGTCGGTGCGAGGCAAAAGCCGGAGGACATCTCTGCCAGCCTCTGCCTCCACGACCAACCAATGATCACCCCCTGGCGACCATGCCGGGGCAATGAATAAGCCTGGCTCCAGGTCAAGTTGGGAAGCCTCGCCATCCTTAAGGGAGAAGCGAGCGATGCGTGCGTCCTTATTAAAACGGCTCGCGCCTCCCGTGTGCCAGATCATCTCATCACCATCAGGCGACCAGGAGAAGTAAAAAGGCCAACCAAGACCAAGCAGTTGGTTGCTCGTCCCTCCCGGCATCATCTCCACCAAACGCAGCCCGATCCCATCAGGCTCTTCGATCAAGTAAGCCAGGCGGCTGCAATCGCTTTGATTTTGGCAAGGGGTCGGTGCCCAATGAATGTATATGACAAAGTGTTCTTCGCTGACGCCTACAAGCATCGGGGTTTCCGTTAGATCCTGCTGCACATAAAGGCGGGCCTGTGCATCGTTTCCCGAGCGGATCACCGAGGCATATGCCAGCTTTCCTGTCGGTGACCAGGAAACGCGCGGATACGAAAGTCCAGGACCTTCCGGGGGCGCGGTTGCGTCATTTGTCAGGGCGATGGGTTCCCCGAGTTCTGGAGTGGTTACGTAGATGTTGCCGTCAGCAGCGATGTAGGCTAAGCGTCCCGATGGGGAGCCCGGGGATGGAGGAGCTGGCCTGTCTGACCGAACCAACGGCTGCTTCCCCAGAGGTGAAAGCATGTATGCTAATAAAATAAGTGCGGTGATGCCGATCAAAGCGCTGATTTTTCGCATAGTCCAAGCTTTCAGCATCTCTCCCAACAGTGTAGGTGCACGAATGACAAGAGGTTGGTGCATTCAAAGTGTACCGCGCACATAGAGTGGATCTGCATAATGAAGCAAAGGTTGGTCTCGGCTTTTACCGGCCTGCGGGTGGACGTACAATTGAGCTAATCATCGGGTGGGGAGGGATTTATGGAACTTTCACCTGAGGCTGAGTCACGCCTGAGAAGGGGGTTCCGGCTTCTGAACAAATTCATGCTGATTCTATGGCGCTTGGGTCTGGCCAGGTATGGCAATCCGACACGTTTCGGCGGCGCGATCATGGTGATCAAGCACATGGGAAGGAAGACCGGTCGAATCCGTTTCGCGCCGGTGAATTACTACGAAACTGATCGATACGTATATTGCACAGCTGGATTTGGAAGAAAGACGCACTGGTATCGCAATTTAATCGCCAATCCGCAGGTTGAGCTTTGGCTTCCAGACAGCCGCTGGGAAGGATTTGCGGAGGACTTCAGCGACGCCCAAGATCGTATTGCGCTGCTCCGCCACGTCCTGATCGCGAGCGGTTTTGCCAGCCGGTTGTTCGGGATGAACCCGCGCCGCATGGATGACGCTGCGATCGATTGTCTGTTTGACAGCTACCGTCTCGTGCGGATACGCAAAGTCGCTCCATTGACCGGCCCCGGTGGTCCAGGGGATCTTGTATGGGTATGGCCCATCTTGGTCGTGGCATTGCTAATGATCCTGGCACGCAAGAGAAGCCTCCGGGGCCGGCGTTAGGAACCGCTTATCTAAACCCTGTAAAAAAAGTTTACAGACGGCAGGAAATGACCCATAATATGAGACACAACACAGTGGGCATCCAACGCGGTCCCTCTGGTCCCGCTCTTCGAGGAGGTGGCCCGGGGACCATCACACTTCCGTCGCAGGCTGCGCTCCGGCAAGCAAGTTTCATGGGCTCACGTCGATTGAATTAATTATCACTATCAGCCGCGGTATGCGTATTATCTTGCCTATTAAGAGGAAAGGTGCAGGTGCACAGCGACAACATCCGGGGGCTTCAGAATGAGCGCACTTGATGACATTCGGGTGCTCGATCTGACCCGTGCCATGGCGGGGCCATACTGCACGATGATGCTGGGTGATCTCGGGGCAGAGGTGATTAAGGTTGAACGCCCTGGGAGCGGGGACGAGAGCAGAGGATGGGGGCCGCCCTTCGTTGGTTCACCCACGGATTATGCACCGGGCGAATCAGCATA
>JASFUN010000326.1:0-3364 GCA_050050255.1 Anaerolineales bacterium
GTCGCGGCAATGATTTCGCCTTCGGAGTCGAAATCCCGGATGAATTCGAACGAGCGTGTCAAGTACTGGCGCGCGGCGAAGGGGAGTGGATCGATGTGGGCCTGGTCAGGGGTGGTGATTTCCCGGATGGCCGCTACTTCGGCAACGGGGTCGGCATCGGTTTTGACGCGGTCGTCGGCTTTGAATCGCTGAAGATGAAACGCCTGCACGGTTTCGCATCCTATCTCGTCGCAGCGCTGAAAACGATCTATCTCTACTATCAGGCGCCAAGCGTTCGCATCGAACACGATGGCGGATCGATCGAACGAGCCGCCTTGATGGTCTCGATCATGAACGGCCGGCGAATGGGCGGCGGCTTTATGATGGCACCCGAGGCCGAAATAAGTGACGGGCTTCTGGATGTGTGCATCGCCGAGGAGGTCAGCAAGGCCGGGATCTTCGCGCTGATCCCGCGTTTCATGGCAGGTTCGCAGGCGACCCATTCAGCCATAGCGACACTGCAGACTAAGAAGATCACGGTGTCGGCGCTGGAGGGCACCCTGCCAGCCCATGCCGATGGCGAGACGCTTTGCGAAGCAGGCATGCAGCTTTCCATTGAGATCCTGCCCCGCAGTATTTTCATTCTGCGAGCACCAACAGAGCGTACCCAATGAACTTCGCTCGGCGCACCTTAAACCTTTCCATGCGCGTCATAACCGACGCGCTTTGCCGGATAGACGCCGGCCAACTGACCCGCATCCCCGATCAGGGACCCTTGTTGCTTGTCACAAATCATGTGAACTTCCTCGAAGCGCCGGTTTTGATTTCCCGCATCCAGCCCCGACCTCTCACAGGATATGTCAAGGTCGAGACATGGGATAACGTGCTCATGGGGATGCTGTTCAGCCTATGGGGAGGTATCCCGATCCAGCGCGGAACGCCAGACCGGGAAGCGCTGCGTAGAGGGTTGCAGGCCCTGGAGCAAGGCTACATCCTTGGCGTCACGCCGGAGGGCACCCGCAGTGGGGATGGCCAACTCGGACGGGGCCACCCGGGCGTAGTCACGCTTGCGATCATGAGCGGCGTGCCGATCCTGCCGTTGGTCTTCCATGGTGGCGAGCTTTTCTGGGAGAACCTATGGCGGCTAAAACGAACTGATTTTCACATCGTCGTCGGGTCGCCATTTAAGATCGATTTACGGGGTCAGAGAGCTACCCGGGAGCTTCGTTCCGAGGTGCTCAAGGAGATCATGTACCAGCTTGCCGCGCTCCTCCCGGCTGATTATCGTGGAGTTTACTCGAACATCCAGCATGCATCAGACCGCTACCTCGTCTTCGCCGATTCATCCCAGAATAACCTACAGCGTGCCCCGGTTGCACCTTGATCCCGATGGCTGCACGCTTCAGTTTCTTTCCCCCGGCTTGCGACCCTCCCGAGATGTGCGCAACTCAGGATTTCGTGCTGCGCCCGCTGAGGACATCACATGTTGAACTGGACTACGATGCGGTGATGGAGGATCCGTCCTATCTGCGCACGTGGAGTCAGAGCGGCTGGCCAGCAGACGAGTTCACGCTTGGTGAGAACCTGAAGGATCTCGAGCGTCACGAGCGGGAGCATGATGAGACCCTCGCGTTCACATTTACCATGCTGTCCATTAGTGGTGAACGCTGCCTTGGCTGTGTTTACATAACCCCATTTGGAATGCGTATCGCAGCAGATGAGATCCCAACGGCCTACCTTCCGAAGCCGGACGCTTTCGCCGCCGACGTTTGCTTCTGGGTACGCCCATCCCTTCAGCGCGACGATCTTGAGTCCAAATTGCTGCACACGCTGCGAAAGTGGCTTCGTAGCGACTGGCCTTTTGACACAATCTTCCTGCATACCAGCGAGGCAGACCGGCGTCAGCAAGAGATCTGCGATCAAGCCGGTCTCGATCCCATTGCCCATTTTCAAAGCGATCATCCCCGGCCTGGCAAATGGGTGCTGTACGAGATATCGTAACTGATCGAAATTTTCCCGGAGGACGGGAATTAGGCCGGGCGGATTGATTTCACTTCCAAAGCCTGCAGCGAGGAACTGGGGTGACCAGTATGAATAAAAGCAAGGCTGAAACGGTTGAAGAGTACTTGAATGAGCTGCCAGCTGACAAAAGGAAGGTCATTGCAGAAATGCGCGCCTTGATCCGTGAGAACCTCCCAGCAGGTTACGTCGAGCGGATGAACTGGGGCATGATTAGCTACGAGGTCCCACTGCGTTCATTTTCAGAAACGTACAACCGCCAGCCGCTAACCTATTTGATGCTGACTGCACAAAAGAACCACAACTCCCTCTACATGATGGGCGTGTATGGCGATCCTGAACTAGAAGCAAAACTTATCAAAGCTTTCGAGCAAAGCGGCAAGCACATGAATATGGGCAAATCCTGTCTGCGCTTCAAAACGCTGGATGACCTGCCCATTGAAACGATCGCTGAACTGATCGCCTGCACAACCGTCGATGACATGATCGCAATACATAACCGTATCCACAAAGCAGAATGAGAGACCCGATGAGCCGCGCACAGGATTTCGCCGAACAGTACGCCTTTCACACAAGCTTGATACAAAATCATATCGAAGGGGTGACGGATACTGAGAGTCTGCTACAACCACCATTCGATGCGAACTGCATGAACTGGGTCCTTGGCCACATCATCTCCCGGCGCCAGAGCTCATTGGAAGCATTAGGATCAGAACCGCTCTGGGGGGAACAGCGCATACGCATTTACATAACGGGCTCCGATCCGATCACATCAGCGGACCGAGCGGTAAGCTTCAGGACTTTGCGGGAAGCCCTCCAACATTCCAACGAGAGGCTGCGGGCTGCTCTCGAACACGCAAGCGCGGAACAGCTCGAGCAGCTCGTTGTGAATGACCGTGGCGAGAAGAGCGCAGCGGAACACCTCGAAGGTTTCTTGTGGCACGAGACCTACCACATCGGCCAGCTCGATCTCCTGCAATCCTTTATCAACTCGACTCGTCATGCTTGAGGCAGGCATCAAGTTTGAGTCTTTGAGCAAAAATAAAAAGGCGGCGGGAGGATCTCCCGCCGCCCCTCGCTTTGCGTGCCAGGATCGCTACGGCGTGAAGTTAACGTTCTTGGTCACACATGTCCCCGTCAGACCTGCGCCTGTGCATAGTTTAACGCTGGCGGTCATTGCATTTCCGGCCGGATTGTAAGGAAAACTGTACGCATACACCCAGCCCGTATCGCCCGGGTCCAGCTGAGGTATGGCTTGCGCAATCGGGCAGCCGCTCGTCTTGTCAAAATCATCGGAAGTGTGATCTTGTGAGGTCGTAGTAACGGTATCCGTGGCCTTCACATAGTATGAATTGAAAGTCACGTT
>JASFUN010000327.1:0-3358 GCA_050050255.1 Anaerolineales bacterium
CATCCCTTCTTCTGCATCGATCCAGCGTGCACGTTCGGGATGGTGCTCGATGATGAAGCTCGCAAAGGGCTCCCCCACGATCAAGCAGACGTCGAGAGGCATGCAGGGGTCTGGCCGCGCGCTGCGGCAGGGGCACTCCAGAACGGCGATGTGATCAGGATCGACCATGATGATATCTTTTGCTACCGGATAGGGGATGATTTGCTCTAGATTACGCAGCTCCACCGGCTCACGGATGCTCAATAATTGACGCGCGCTTTCCGTAGTGACAACTTTTCCATGATAGGTATCGGCCATTGAACCAGAGTTTGTCTCACTGGTAGGCGAGCCAGGCAATAAACGATCGAAGAAGCTGCGCAGAGAAGCGTAGAAACGAGCAACAGGATGCTCGCCGACTCCGATGCCAATATAGAGATACGGCCACCTGGCGTAGACATATCCATGCAGAAAATCGAAGAAGCTGTAGCCTTCCGCAGATCTAGCATGCCTGATGAATGCGCGTGTTGATCTCGACACCGGCAACTTTACACGTTCAGTTTCTTTTTTTTCATTCATGTCCCGCGTTCCCATCCCCGCCCATCTCCAGTTGCCCATGTTACACCTTTCAGCGCCAGGAAACCAGCGCCAGGAGAACCAAGGAATCACCTCCCAGTCCTTGCCTATGCGCAATTAACCTTCGTTATAATCCCCCTCCAAAATCATCAGCTGTGTTAGGATGTGCTAACTAAGGACGGCGCATTCCTTGCACAGCAATTATCGAGGATCCTGATCATTCTATGGCGAAACGTAGGCTCATACTCCCATTGGCAAAAGTCTTGATCAGCGCTGCATGGGCTGATGGAGATATCGATAACTCCGAGCTCAACTGCTTGAAAGACCTTCTCTTCGGGCTCGATGAGATGACCGCATCCGATTGGGCTGAATTAGAAATTTACCTGGCTGATCCCATTGATTCACTAGAACGCGAGCGGCTCCTCGACGAACTTCTGAGCAACCTTCGCTCGACGAAGGACAAGCAACTGGCTCTGGATATGCTGCAAAAGCTTGTCAGTGCAGATGGAAGATCATCATCCGAAGAGCAGCGCATCGCTGATGAGATTGAAAAATCGATCCTGGAAGCGGGCACCAACATCTTTGGTCAACTCGGGAAACTACTCCAGGGGCCTCTGGAACGGCGGGAGTCAAGTGTCCGGCTAAAACCAAATCGTGAAGAGTATCTGGAGGACTTTCTACGCAACCGCATCTACTATCATCTCCAGAGAATGTCTGATAAGGGTGAAATCGAATTAGAAATGCCCGAAGATGAAGTCCGCAAATTAAGTCTTGCTGGAGGCCTGTTGGCGCGGGTCGCTTCTGCGGATGATGAAGTCTCCAGTGATGAGCAGAATGCGATGACGGAGGCGCTGCAGGATCGATGGAACCTCTCCCGTGATCATGCTCGCAGTGTGACCGCGCTGGCGATATCCGAGCTTGAAACAGGCCTAGACTTTTTCCGGCTTTCACGCGAATTCTTTGATGCGACAAGCCGTGAAGAGCGGCTGCGCTTTGTTGAGGTCCTGTTCCAGATCGGATACAGCGATGGGGATCTAAGCCACACAGAAATCGAAGAGATTCGACGGGTCGCTCGCGGGCTGAAGCTTTCACACCGTGAATTTATCGACGCGAAATTAAGCGCAAAACCGCACGAATGATCCCCCTAGAACCTCTGGCACTAGAGTTGGATTGCCTATAAACCAACAAACGTTACAATTTCAGTAAATTGGGGCCAGGAATCTAATCGATGCGCAATTGTCCGCATTGCAACAACGAAATTCAGGATGAAGCCGTATTTTGTCGCTTCTGCCGGAAAGACGTCGATCCACCGCTGTGGATGACGAGCCTGGTCAAGTGCCCTTTCTGCGCAGAATGGGTGGAGCGCGGCATCGACCGCTGCCCATTGTGCGGCAAAGCAATCAGCGCCGAACAACCTTTCAGCATTGAACTCGAAGCCGATGAAAATCCGGAAGCAGAAGACTTCCTCGCCAAACTCCGCAGCAGTGGGCTCCCGGACAGCGATGAAGAGGAAGAACCCGGGCTGGAAGAGGAGCTGCCGGCTTCAACCTCGGCTTTTTACCCGGATTCAGTGCCAGAGGAAATCGATCCGGACAGCGTTGAGCTTCAATCAGAACCTCTATCCTTGGAAGAAGAGGAACAGGAAGCGGCAGAAGAGCCTAGCCAGCCCGTTTCGCAGCCAATCGATGAAGATCGCTCGATCAAACGTACTCCTTCCCAACCAGCAGACGAGGGTATCGCCGTTCTACACAGCCGTCGCCTCGATTATGTCAGTGATTTTGAACGCGATGAAGAGAAGGACACGCAACCTGAAGCAGCTCCTGAGCCGAGTCCAGTCGAAACGTTTCTTGAGGGTCCCTGGCCGCGTTTGATTGCGGTCGCAATTGTGGCTGTGGTGATCATCGCTTCGGGCATCATCCTGTACCCGCGTGTCAAGGCTGCGATTGAGACTATTGCGACTCCCTCCGCCATTGCGGGCATCATCCCTGCCAGATCAACAGAGACCGAGATTGTTGAAACCCCGACGAGCGAGACGACGCCAGGTGTTGGCGTACTGCTGCCGACCCCAAAGGCGACGGAGAACAACTGTTTTGCCTGGGATGAGATCACACTCGAGATGGCCGGTCAGTCGGTATGTGCGTATGGAGAGATCCGCAGGTGGTTCCGCGTCGATGAGATCCCCTACGTAGCGATCTTCAGCGAGGATCCGGGCACATTTGCAATCATCGATCGGGGGCAGACCTACCCGGACTACACACCGGGCACCTGTATCACCACTACCGGCGAAGTTGAGGTGATGCGCGGCACCCGGCCTTTCATCGAAGCGCAGGGCGATCTCGAGACCTGCGAGTAAGAGCGTCTGCAAGCACCACGTTGTCTTCTTTGATCCAGGCTTTCATATCCTACGTCAGAAACAGAAGCGCTACGCCGACCATGGCTGTAAGGGTGCCTGCTGTCGTTCGCCAGGTGAACCTCTCGCCGAACACGATCCTGCCGATCGGGACCAGGAAGATCGGTGAGAGTCCCATCAGGGTACTCGCTATGCCGACCGGGGCGTTCTGAATCGCGACCAGCGATAGCCAGACGCCCAGAAACGGGCCAAAAACGGTACCACCGACAATCGCAAACACCGCGGTTCGTTTCTTTGCCAGCGCCCCGATTGTGACACCACCCTGGCGCGTGATGAGGGCAAGCAACCACATGATGATCGTCGCCGTGATGACGCGGATGGTGTTCCCTGAGAGGGGTGACAAGCCTCCTGAAAGCCCGAATTTTGAGGCGATCAACCCCAGAGCCTGGCCCGAGG
>JASFUN010000328.1:0-3350 GCA_050050255.1 Anaerolineales bacterium
CGCCTCGATTTCAACCTTGGATCTCAGTGGGAATTGTGCAGATCCCGCTGAGAGCTGTCTGAATGCAGCTTTCATCCCTTCGATAGCGGTCGCCATCGGCAATGCAGTCCGGACCTCACCTGCGTTCAGTATAGTAAGTCTCATCCGATAGTCTCCTGACGATGGTTAATTCTGGCACATGAAAAGGCGGATCCGCGCTGCGAGATCCGCCTCTTTTCTTCAGGATGGAGATCGGGCGTCAGTCGATGCCCAGGTAGGCTTTTTGCACGGTCGGATTCTCGCGTAAGCCATCGGCCGAATCCTGCAGGACGATCTCGCCGGACTGTAGTACATAACCGCGAGCGGCAATTTGTAAGGCCATATGTGCATTCTGCTCGACCAGCAGGATTGTCGTACCCTCGCGATTGATCTCGACAATCGTATCAAACACACTCTCAACCAGCACCGGTGCCAGCCCCATGGACGGTTCGTCCATCAGGAGCAAGCTCGGGCGGGCCATCAAGGCGCGGGCTGTTGCGAGCATCTGCTGCTCACCGCCGCTTAAAGTTCCGGCAACCTGCGAGCGCCGTTCATAGAGCCTCGGAAACAGCTCGAAGACTCTTTCGAGATCTGTCTGGATGCCGCTGCGGTCGTTGCGATAGTACGCTCCCATATCCAGATTTTCGCTCACGGTTAGCCGGGAGAAGACACCGCGTCCTTCCGGAACCATCGAGACACCTTTATAGACGATCTTATGTGCCGGATACGGCTCCAGATCCTCCCCCTTCAATTGGACATAACCCTGACGGGGCTTTAACAATCCGCTGATCGTCTTAAGCGTCGTCGATTTCCCGGCGCCATTAGCTCCGATCAAGGTTACGATCTCACCCTCCTCAACAGTAATCGAGATCCCCTTGAGGGCATGGATGTTCCCGTAGTATGCGTGTACGTTGTTTACTTCAAGCATTGCCATGGGGATCGCTCCTCATGCTCTCGCCTCTGAATCAAAGCCCGTTGCGGCGCCTCGACCCAGGTAAGCTTCAATGACTTCAGGATTTTGT
The DNA here is from genome assembly GCA_050050255.1 of Anaerolineales bacterium. Taxonomy (GTDB): domain Bacteria; phylum Chloroflexota; class Anaerolineae; order Anaerolineales; family E44-bin32; genus E44-bin32. The sequence continues at coordinate 1,041 of JASFUN010000328.1, forward strand.
TGGATTTCCTCCGGCGTTCCTTCGGCGATCTTGACGCCGTAGTCAAGCACCGTCACGCGCTCAGAGATACCCATCACTACTCGCATGTCATGCTCGATCAGCAAGATGGTAATCCCCAGTTCATCGCGCAGGCGTCGGATGAATCGCATTGTTTCGGCCGATTCGTGTGGGTTCATGCCAGCCGTCGGTTCATCCAGCAGCAACAGCTCCGGTTGGTTGGCGAGGGCGCGTGCGATTTCAAGCCTGCGTTGATCGCCGTAAGGCAAGTTTTTGGCGAGCAGATCGCCTTTGCCCTCCAGCCCCACGAACTGCAGGATCCGATTGGCTTCAGACTGCGCCCATTCTTCCTCTTTGTGGGTGCCGCGTGACCCCAGCACGGCGCCTATCCAATTGGATTTCAGCTCGGGTTCCATGCCGACAAGGATATTCTCTATGGCGGTCATGTTCTCGAACAAGCGGATGTTCTGGTATGTGCGGGTGATGTGGCGTTTAGCGATTTGATCAGGCGAGCGGCCATCAATTCGATTACCATCGAAAATGATCTCGCCCGAATCGATCTGATAGAAACCTGTAACGCAGTTGAAATAGGTCGTCTTGCCGGCGCCGTTAGGCCCGATGATGCTCACGATCGAACCGGTCGGTACATCAAAGTCGAAGTTGTTTACCGCCACAAGACCACCGAAGCTCTTAGTGACAGCTTTAGAGTGAAGGATAAACCCATTAGCTTCCATGCGATCAATCTCCTGCCTCGTTGATAAGCGCGCCTTCCTCGATTATCTCAGGTTCTGCTGAATGCAATTCTCTGCGGCGCACCGCCGATGGCCAGAAACCTTCCGGTTTCAGCAGCATCATGACGATCAAAAGAGCGCCATACATTAGCAGTCGATATTCAGCGAATTCGCGTAAGAGTTCAGGCAAGCCGACCAGTATCAGGGCTCCCACGACAACGCCGGGCAGGCTTCCCATCCCGCCAACGATGATCAAGCTAAGAACGTTGATGGAAATGAGCAAGTTGAAGCTGTGCGGGAAGATCGAGGTGAGCTTGCTGGCGAAGATAGCCCCGGAGAGCCCAGAGAAAGCTGCGCCGATACCAAAAGCGAGCAGCTTCGTGCTGACCAGGGTAATACCCATCGCTTCAGCAACGTCTTCATCTTCGCGCATCGCCATCCACTGACGACCCAGCCGGGATTCGCTTAACCGCCAGGACACAAACGCAGCGAGCAGACAGCCAGCCAGGATCACATAGTAAAGCTGTTCTGGCTGGACCAGTGAGGTGCCGAAGAAGGGAGGTTTGGGTATCTGCAGGATCCCCTGCGCGCCTCCAATAACCGGTTTGAGCATGTCGGAGAGCGCCAGAATCCGGATGATTTCACCAAAACCAAGCGTCACGATGGCGAGATAATCACCGCGCATGCGCAGCACAGGAAGCCCGAGCATGATTCCAAAAAAGGCTGCGATCGCAACGCAGAAGGGGAGTGCTGTCCAGAAAGTAAGGTTCGAAATACCCAGCGCACCGTTCGATGTAAAGACCGCCATGGAATACGCGCCGATGGCGAAAAATGCCACATAGCCAAGGTCGAGCAAGCCGGCAAAGCCGACGACGATATTCAAACCAAGGCCCATGAGCACGAAGATACCGACGTTGTTGATGACCTCGGATAGATAAGTGCCCAACAGCAGTGGCAAGATCAACAGAAGCAGAACGCCGACTGCGATTGAGCCCAGCCTCATGTTGCGCTGCTGCGCCGGCGACAACGCGTTCAGGCGCGATTGCAGGTTGTCCTTGCGCTGCCCCCAGATGGCAGCGATAGCTGTGATGGCGATAAACAAGATCAAAGCGGCAATCGGGTTGAGCGCCTCGCCATCGAAGAGAAGCTGGTTAATCCCCGAGCCGAAGAACGCCCTGAGCCTGTTCGATAGGATCTCGGAAAACAACCCGAGTGTCAGCGTCCAGAGCAGACCGCTGAAAAGGGGCGATCGGTATCGAGATGGCAGGATGGAGGCGCCTGCCGAAGCGGCACCTGCCAGGGCGAAGACGCCAATCATGATCAAGCTGCCGACGAACACGCTCTGACCGAACGTGAGCAAATCCATCAACACGGGCGACACGTTCGGTAAAAACTGTCTCAGGTTGAGGTTGGTCGCCGCTATGACCAGAATGATCGGTGGTATTGCTGCGACGAGGCCGGTAATAAACCCGTTGAGGATCGCAAGGGCGTTTTTACCCTGCGGTGCTCGTCCCGCAGCCATGAAAGCGAGGAACACGGGAGCCGCCAGCAGAAGCACCTGGCCAAGGGTCAGGATGTGGGC
>JASFUN010000329.1:0-3349 GCA_050050255.1 Anaerolineales bacterium
CCTATTATCGCAGCGATCCGGCGGGCTCGATCCTGAGTTTGCGCTTACATACTCTTTCTGGCCATGGCGACTGGTTGGGTTGATCGCGCCGGATATCTTTGGCACACCGGCTGCAGGCACGTATTGGGGTTACGGTAACTACTGGGAAGATGCGATTTACATCGGTGTCTTTCCACTGCTCATGGCGATAGGCGCCGCCTCGAGGCAGTTCCGGAAGGGCCAGGGAAATAGACCTTTGTCCCGCTTCCTGTTCATCTCTGCACTGGTCGTCTTGATCTTGGCGTTCGGCAAGAACACGCCGGTGTTTCGATTTCTGTATGAACACATCCCATCGTTCGACCTGTTCCAGGCTCCCACCCGCTGGAATCTGTTGTTCGTCTTCAGCGCTGCGCTTCTAGCGGGGATCGGGGTCTCCCACTGGAAAACGCCTGAGGGGCGGGGGCTGTATTGGACCCGCTTGGGGACTGCGGGAGCAGGCATTATCGGGGCTGCAAGTTACGGCGGGGCATGGCTTCTTAATGCTGTCGAAGTGACATTTGTGCCTGCGTTCGCACGTGCTGGGGTGCTGCTTTTCGCAGCAGGTTTGCTCACGTTGTTCCTAAATAAGAGCAAGCGCTGGGGCGTGCTGTTCAGCATCGGGTTGTTTGTGTTGGTTGATCTCGTCACCGCTGGCTACGGGCTGAACCCGGTCGTGGACGCTGGGGTGTTCCAGGGGAAGAGCAGATTAGCTGACGTCGTTGATGGGCGCGAGCGAGTTTACATGCCGCCTGAAATGGAGGCGCAGCTCAAATTCGAGCAGACCCATCGCTTCGACACCTTCTACCCCGGGATTGACTGGCGGACGGTGAGGGACGTCGGGCTTCCCAACACGCCAATGTTGGATGGGATCGCTTCTGCAAACAATTTCGACCCTTTTACCCCGGCTCGATACGAACAATGGATGTTGTGGCTGGATTCCTTACCGCCGGACGTGCAGGCCAGTGTGATGCGCTGGACGGATGTAGGCTGGCGAGCCCGTTGGGATGAAGATGGTGCGCTCGGGATCAGCTACGAAGACCTGGGCGCGGCGTCCAGGGCCCTGCTGGTCCCGCAGGCAGCGACCGGGATCGGCCCTGACCAGGCTCTGGCGGCTCTCTCTAACCCGATGTTCGACGCAAGCAGTCAGATCTTGATTGAATCTACGCAGGCTCCACTGTCCACTGGAAGTGGGGGGCAGGCTGTGATTCGGCCTCAAGCCAACCCTAACAAAGTGTATGTCGAGACCTCCGCAGATGGGGGCGGGTGGTTGCTACTGAGCGACTCGTGGTATCCGGGTTGGAAGGTCTACGTCGACGGTGAGCAAACCGAGCTATACCGGGCGAATTACCTGTTTATGGGCACATGGGTCCCGGAAGGTCAGCATCAGGTGGTCTTTAGCTATCGACCCGGATTCGTCGTACCCGCGGCACTCACAAGCGCGATCGGGTGGCTCGCCGTGGTCATCCTGGCTGTCAGGCAGCGCCGGCGATGAAAAAATCCTGGCCAAGCCTTGTGGTCCTGTCTGTCTGTATACTGTTTGTCGCATGGAGGTTGGTCCGATTTGATGGAGATCCGGCTGCTATCGCGCAAATTGGAAGCCGGTATGCAGAACCTGACCCGATGGGGACGGAAGGCTATGATGGCCAGTTCAGCCTTTACATCGCCCTGGACCCTAATCCTCAATCAGTCGCTGCTCACCTCGATGTGCCAGCCTATCGTTATCAGCGCATTCTCTATCCGCTGGTTTCAAGGATCTTGGCGTTTGGCAAAGCTGAGTGGATCCCCTGGTCACTGATCATCGTTAATGTGTTTTCGCAAGTGATCGCCACCCAATTTCTCGCTGGCTTTCTGAAACGCAGGGGGATTCCAGTCGGCTATGCGCTGATCTATGGACTGTGGGTGGGGCTGATATCAGCAGTAGGGCTCGATTTGCACGAACCCCTGGCGTACGGATTGGTCGTGGTCGCACTTTTCCTACGAGATAAAGGGCGCTATGTGCCTATGGCGATCTTGCTCGGGCTGGGGCTGTTTGCGAAAGAGACGACAGCATTGTTCTGGCTGGCGGTCCTCATCAGCGATCTGCTCGGGCGTAAACTCGACGTGGGCCACGCTGTGCTGATCGCGGCAGGGTTGCTGTTCGGTTTCTGGCAGCTCTGGCTTTGGCAAACGTTTGGAGAGCCCGGGATCGGCAGTGGGGGCAACATGGCTACTCCGTTCGAGTGGATCCCGTTTATGGGCTTTATCCGAATTGGTTTTGTAAACTTGAAAGCCCTCGGCTTGTACTTTCTGATATTCGGACCGACCATTCTTTTCCCAACCGTTTACTCGCTCTTCCAGGGTGTGACCAGTCTTAAGGTTGACAGGGCAAACGGGGATGCATGGGGTTCTATCCTGAACTCGGCTGCAATCGTGGTTCTTCCATTCTCGACTTTCAGGGAGCCGCTTGGACTTGTGCGCATGTTCACGGGCGTCGTGCTCGCCTTCCTGTACCTCAACGCGGATTGCGGGAATCGAAAAAACCTGAACTACGCTTTATTCTGGATCGCGATGCTCGCGCTGCTGGTGAATCAGTAATCGAACCAGAGACCGCTTGCCACCAGTATTAAGTTGATCGTACACAGTCATCCCTCCGTATCGGGGTAAAATGTGCCCAGTTGTTAGCCAAACATATACGGATGGACACAATTCAGGAGTTCACATGGCGGATATTCAAGCGTTGTATAAGCGCATTGCCGACAACGTCAGCAAAGTAATTGTCGGAAAACCGGAATCAATCCGGCTCACGATCATAGGTTTGCTTTGCCAGGGACACATCTTGATCGAGGATGTACCCGGCACGGGGAAAACGATGCTGGCGAAGAGTCTTGCCCGCTCGATCGGATGCAGCTTTAACCGCATCCAGTTCACACCTGACATGCTGCCAAGTGATGTGACCGGTGTCTCGATCTTCAACCAGAAGACGAGCGAGTTCGAATTTCGACCGGGGCCGGTGATTGCCCAGATCGTTTTGACGGACGAAATCAACCGGGCGACTCCGAAGACACAAGCCGCTCTACTGGAAGCCATGGAGGAGCGGCAGGTAACAGTTGACGGCAAAACTTATCAGCTCCCGGAACCTTTTATGGTCATGGCAACACAGAACCCGATCGAGTACGAAGGCACCTTCCCCCTGCCAGAAGCCCAGATGGATCGTTTTCTGCTTCGCATAAATGTAGGTTATCCGGCGGGGCGTGATGAGATCCAGATGCTCGCCAATCAGCGTCTTACACACCCTATAAACTCTCTGGAGCAAGTGGTGGGTGTCGAGGAGCTTCTGCAGGTACAAACTGCC
>JASFUN010000330.1:0-3343 GCA_050050255.1 Anaerolineales bacterium
ATCATGACGATGGTCGACGCGGGCGAGGAGGAGGGGGTCATCGAGGAAGAAGAAAAGGCGATGATCTACTCCATTTTCCAGCTTGATAACACCCTGGCCAGGGAAGTTATGGTCCCGCGCATCGATATCCTTGCATTTGAAGAACAGACGACGCTGGAAGAGGCGACCGAGACCTTGCTGCAGACCGGGCATTCACGTGCCCCGGTATTTCGCGAGTCGATCGATAACATCGTCGGCCTGGTTTACATCAAAGACCTGCTTGCATCATGGAGGGATGATGACCTTGATCACAAAGTAGGGGATTTGCTGAGAGAGGCATACTTTGTACCGGAGGCAAAGAAGGTCGATGATTTGCTTGCAGAAATGCAGGCCAAACGCGTGCATATGTCCGTGGTCGTTGACGAGTATGGGGGCACGGCGGGTGTCGTGACGATCGAGGATATCGTTGAGGAGATCGTCGGAGAAATCCTGGATGAATACGATTTTGCCGAGGAGATGCCCTACGAACAGCTCCAGGAAGGCGAGTACATCTTCAGCGGCGGCATCGATGTGGATGATGTAAACCAGATAACTGGCTCACGGATCCCCAAGGAGACGAGCGAGACGTTGGGCGGGTATATCTACAGTGAATTGGGTAAGGTGCCGATCCCGGGTGAGGTGGTTACCGCTGGAGGCTTGAGGCTAGTTGTTGAACAAGTCGCCGGAAGGCGGATACGTAAAGTCCGTGCCATTCTGATGGACCAAGGGACTCCGGAGGCGGAGGAAAATGACGATCACACCGAAACAGAAGAATGAGCTAATCGAGCGCGCCCGGGCAGCGAGGGTAAACTCGTACGCGCCCTATTCGAAGTACGCCGTCGGGGCGGCGCTGCTGACCAAAAGCGGGAAGATTTACGATGGCGTCAACGTTGAGAATGCGGCTTATCCATTAAGCATGTGCGCAGAGCGAAGTGCGATCTTCAAGGCAGTATCGGAAGGCGAGCGAGAATTCGAGGCGATGGCTATCGCCACGGAGAACGGTGGTTCACCCTGTGGTGGCTGCCGGCAGGTTATGGCCGAGTTCGGGTTAAACACGGCGGTGATGACGGTGGACGAAGCGGGCAATGTCGTGCTAGACACCACCGTGGGCGGATTGCTTCCGGAGGCCTTTCAACCGGAAGATCTGGCTTGAACTCCAACGTAAGGCGCCAGGTTTAACCTGTGTTAATGCCGCTCTTTGAGTGGCATTTTTCTTAAATTTCGCGACGCTGTGATGATTTGAAGTGAGGTAATTGGAGATCTAAGATCGATACCGTTATCCCCCCCTGCCATAAAACGCAGCCATCGGATTCGGAGCGTGCATTGGCAACGCGCTGCGCACGTTGTTCCAAAGGCTGGTCCGTATCGAGGCTTCACCTCAGCGCAGGCTGAAGCCTGCGGCTACGGCATCGTGTTACCTTTATCAGAATGTAGTCACGGAATGCGGCGCGTGCATTGGCGACGCACAGCGTACTTTGTTCCAACGGCTGGTCCGTAGCGACGTTTCACCTCGACGCAGGCTGAAGCCTGCGGCTACAGCACCGTGGTTTCCTTGTCAGAATGCAGTCACGGGATGCGGCGCGTGCATTGGCGCCGCACTGCGCCTGTTGTTTCAACAGCTGGTCCGCAGCGGCGCTTCACTTCAGCGCAGGCTCAAGCCCGCAGCTACGGCACCGTATTTTCCCCGGAATCTTCATACCTCGACGTCTCACCATTTACCAAATTCACCTCCATGCTCTGACCTCCATGACCGTGCTGCATGTCATGGCCGCGCACGAGCACCTTGGTGACACCTTCAGGGATCTCGATCGTGGCTGATCGCGTGAAGGGCTGGGTCCCATGGCTGTGGGTGAGCACGCGCTCTCCCAGCATGACCCCCGCTGGATCCCAGACCTGCCAGCTGTCTGCGTATGAGGGTGCCTCTCCTTCGTCATCATGCAGCAGGGTGACATCGAAGCGATAACGGCCATCTCCCAGGGCATCGAACTCAACCTTGATAATATTAGCCTCCTGCAGATTTAGGTCATTACCAACGGGACTTGCTGTGCTCTCGGGCATCTGAGTCATTTCAGCAGTCCTTGTCGCTGTTGGTTCGCGGGTTGGATCTGATCGGGGTAAATCGGGGATGGTGGCAGTGCGCGCCGGGGTGCAGCTGACGAGAAATGCGGCCGTTCCGACGACGGCGAGCGGGTATCGTAACCGGTGACCGGGTGTTGACATCCACGACCTCCTTGGACTGATAAGATCACATCTGTGCTGTATGAAATTGTACCCAAGGCAAAGCGTCGTTGGCTTCGGATGCCGCTGGTATAATCGCCCCATGCAGGATCGGGAGCGTTTATACCGCACCGAGGGTGTAGTTCTGCGGCATATGAACCTGGGTGAAGCCGATCGTCTGCTCACTGTCTACACGCGTGAGTATGGCAAGCTGCGCCAGATCGCGAAAGGTGTGCGCAGGCCCCAGTCAAAAAAAGCCGGGCATCTGGATCTTTTCGCCAGGGTCAGCATCCTCGCCGCACGTGGTAGGGAGCTGGATGTCATCACCCAGGCAGAGGCGCTGGATGCCTACACCGGGTTGCGACGTGATCTCGATCTAGTCGGTCGGGCGGCTTACGCCATCGAGTTGGTTGATCAGTTCACCGTTGATGGCGAGTCGAACGTCGAACTTTACTCATTATTGACGGATACGTTAGATCGCTTGAATAACGGTGTTCAGCGCAGCAGCGTTCAGCGCCACTTTGAACTTCGCTTGCTGGACCAGGTGGGTTACCGCCCAGAGCTGTTCCGCTGTGGCCGCTGTGGGGTAGAAATCAGACCGGAAGACCAGTTTTTCTCGTACGAAGCGGGTGGCGTGCTCTGCCCGGATTGCGGACGAGTCGAACAGCAGAAGAGGCCAATCTCGCTGACCGCCCTGAAAGTTTTACGGCACTATCAGCGCAGCACCTTCGAACATGCCTCCCAGGCGAGCATCAGGCCGGCGGTGCATAAGGAACTGGATCGACTCATGGAAGGCTTTTTCAACTACTTGCTGGAGCGCAGGCTGAACACCCCGGGGTTTCTGCGCAGGCTGCGGCAGATCGGCAGGATGGGGCCAGCTGCCGGCAGTGATCTTGAATTTGAGGAGAAGGAATAATCCAGGTGGACGAAACGAAAACCTTGCAATCGGTGATTTTGAAATTGCAGAATTTCTGGGCTGATCAAGGTTGTGTGATCTGGCAGCCATACCATACGGAAGTCGGCGCCGGCACGATGAACCCGGCGACGTACCTGCGCGTCATCGGTCCCGAAGATTGGTGGGTGGGTTACGTAGAACCCTCCATCCGCC
>JASFUN010000331.1:0-3334 GCA_050050255.1 Anaerolineales bacterium
AGTTCTCCCCAGCCCCAGGTCGCTGTCGATGGATGAGCAGACCAAAGCCGACGCCCAATGCTGCACCGCTGAGAGTCAAGGTCAAAATCGTTGCCAGTGGAGATTGCGATGGAAAGAACATCACAGTCTCGGAAACCTGAAGCAGCAAACCGATCGTGGCGCCTGATAACGCACCGGCGACTGCGCCTGTGGCCAAGCTGCTGATCAGGGAATGGTTGGCTCTGCGGTTCAAGAACATTTATCTGCTTTCAATCAAACACCCTTGGGGCATTCTTAGGATCGGCAGGTTGATAAGTCCCCGGGCTCCCAAAGGATTCAGCGGTGAGCACGATATCTCGAGCGAAAAATAAATCCAGAATCCAGTCCAACAAGACACGAACCTTCTTCTCGAATCCAGGAAGCTTACTCAAATAAAGACCACGCCAGAGGATCCAGGCAAGAAGCCCGGAAAATGGCCGACCCATGATCTCGGCGGCCCCGGTGCGGTGCCCGAGTGCTACAAACATTCCCGCCGACCGATAATGGAACTCTTTGAGCTGCTCCCCATTTACCGCTGCGACGATGTTTTTAGCGAGCAGCTTGCCTTGCCTGAGTGCGTGTTGGGCTGTTTGCGGATAGGAGCGCCCTTGCGGATCCTTGATGTCGGCACAGTCCCCGATCGCCCAGACGTTCTCAAGACCTTTCACGCGCATGAATCGATCCACGATGACGGCGCCGCGCGTATTCAGATCACACGGGATTGTTTCTAGCAGCGGATTTGCCTGATTCCCGGCTGTCCAGATGATCGTATTGGTCTCGATCCGGCCGCCACCATCCAGGATAAGCGCATCTGCGGTCGCTTCAGAGGCGCGCGAACCCAACATGAACTCGATCCCGCGCTCTTTCAGCTTTTGCAAGGAGTAATCTCCCAGTCGCTGGCTCAACTCTGGCAGGATCTGTCCTCTGGAATGGATCAATATGAAGCGGAGATTCTGTCCATCGATGTCCGGGTAGTAATGAAGCACCCCGTGCGTCAAATCGAAAAGCTCAGCGATGACTTCTGTGCCTGCGAAACCACCTCCAACCACGACGAATGTGAGTTGCCGAGCTTTCTTTTCGGGGTCCGGTTCAACATCAGCTCGTTCAAGCACGGCAAGTACGTGATTGCGCAGCCGGGTGGCATCATCCAGCGTTTTAAGGCTGAAGGCATGTTCCTCAATGCCTTTTAAACCGTGGAAGAAGGGCACCGAACCCATTGCTAACACTAGCTGGTCATATTCCCTGGTCTCCGGCGGGAGGCCGACACCCGGCAGCAGTCGAATTTTATTGTTGGGGATGTCGATCTCGTTGACGGTTGCCCGGAGGAAGCGGGTGTTTGGGCAGGCAGCCCGCACCGGTGTGCTGATATGCTGAGCGAGGAGCGCGCTGGATGCGACCTCGGGAAGCATGGGAGTGAATAACAGATAATTGCTCTCGCTAATCAACGTGGCATCGAAGCGTTCGTCCTGGGAGATGAGCCTTTCAAGCTGCTGAGTTGTTCCAACACCGGCGAAGCCGCCTCCAACGATGACGATCCGGGTCGGGGGAGGGGCTGGCATTTGACCTGCTTCCAGCGTCGCAGGAAAAAGTGTCTCATAAGCCGTGACGAGAGCATAAAAACACAATCCGGTAAACCCGCCAAAGAGGATGTGCCCCGACAGGTTCAGGAAGGATGTGCCGGCTTCATTCAGGCTCCAGCTCGGCCCCTGACCCAGCAGAATGGGTGAGAGCGTGAGCGGGCCGATGATCCACCAGATCAGGCCGTAGATTACGCCGTTGCTGATCGCCGCCGCGTATGTCCCCGGGAGGTAGCGGAAGAGGGCGCCGTACCCGGCGCCTGCCGCTGCAGAAATCAGCAGGTGTAAGGCGATCCCACTTTCTATCGAGGTCAGGCCAATGAGCCCGGCGGTACCTGACATCATGCCCTCAGCTTGAAGGGCTAGCGCCAGGAGAAAGCCGCCGATGGCTCCGGCTATTGCTCCAAAAATTGCATCTCGTGTGCGTGAGGGAGGCACCAGCGTTCCTGTTCCTTTACCTGAATAGGGGCTTAAACATCTCTATGAAGTTGGCGCTTTCGAAGCGCACAACTGCCTCCCGCTGTTAGCGGGTCATGTTGGCTCAGTATAGCGGTTATATCTTACAGAATTCTTCAGGCTGAAAGTACGAAGCGTGCCGGAAGGGATAGGGAATAAGAAAACCGACCCGGCTGGACGATATATCGCTGCCCGGATTGTAAGGTGATTGAGTTCTACCTCCCGGCGGCCGTGATTTGCACCTCGCGCCATGCTACCCAGGACGGGCTGCTGTCCGTCACGATGCGGACGTATCGGATCGCGGCCCATTCCCCATCGCTCGAAGCGCTCATCCGTTGACCGTCCTGAGTTTCTCCCTGGAAAGTGTGCAGCAGACGATATTCGCCATCCCCGCCGCGCCCGAGCACCCGGTGCACTGTCGTCCCGGGCGGTGACTGGCTTGGCACCAGGACTATCTCGGCCAGGTCATACTCGGCGCCGAGGTCAATCTCGATCCACTGTGGGGGGGCTGCGCCGGCGCTCCACCAGGTTCCCGTGTCGCCGTCGACTGCATTTTCGGGTGGATAGCCTGGTTGAATCCTGGAGACGCGCACAATCGCTCCAAGCGCCAGGTTGGCGCCTGGGCCAACCTGCGCCCAGCCAAGTTCTTGCGGTGAATCGAGGTAGGTGCGGATCAAACCTGTAAAGCTGTTCGGATCACTCTCAGGCAAAACGGAATCCGGGTGATCTACCCAGGACTGAAAGAGGATGTGGTCGGGTTCGCCGCCATCCTCAAACTGATGTTTCTTCACGCGTTCTCCTGTGGTAGCGATCCAGGTCCCGTCATCCGGATCGGCAGCGTTTCCGATGTAGATCATGCCGATCGGGATGCCGAGCTGCTTGCCGAAGCCTTCCATACGCAGCGCTTGCTGGGACCAATCCCTGCGGGACCAATCGAAGTCCATATGCAGGAAGGCGAGGTCATAGCCGGCGACCTCCCGGAAGGTGAGCAGCCAATCGCGATATTCTTCGGGAGTCGTCGATGCGGCAAAGGGTTCGGTATCGCCGACGATCACGCGTGGAAACTCTTGACGCATTGCCTGAATATAGGCGTCGACGCCTTCGGCGATGCTTTCCGCAGACCAGTGACAAGCATTCGGCCCGTCGTACACGCGGGCGAAGAAGTAAGGTTCATCGAGCGCGATGAAATCGATTGCCCCACCGGCTTGCTTTACTCGGCGGGCAATCAAGCGCCCTTCATCCAGGCCGGCGAAGCCTTCGATCTCCTGGCCGCATTTAGAACT
>JASFUN010000332.1:0-3328 GCA_050050255.1 Anaerolineales bacterium
GTTATCTAAAAGCGATCACCCTTGCGCCAACCGACACGCTCCCGCTAACCCTGCTAGTCCAGCTGTACGCCAACGTCGGTGAATATGGCGTCGCCAGCCAGTACGCTCAACAAGCGGTGACGCTGGCCCCCTCCAACCCGAGGCTGCGTGGAAATTTAGGCAGGATGTATTATCACAGCGGGCTCTACGAGGAAGCGGTGTCGCAGTTCGAACTGGCGATCAGAGGAGGTACATCGCCTGAGGGGGTGTTTGTAGATGGGCTTCCAGTAAACAACGGTGATGATCCACGTGTCCTTGAGTTCTACTACACTTACGGGCTGGCCCTGGCTAAACTTGGCGTCTGTGATGATGCCGTCGATATCTTCAGGGTCATCCTGCAGGCTGCGCCGGATGATGAGATCGCCGTGTTCAACGCAGAAGAAGGCCTGGTGCTCTGCGGGGAACTGGAGCGAACCCCCACACCTGAAGGAGCGGCCGAGCCTGAATCCTGAAGTGAGCTTCCCCGTCCATTAATCATGCGCCTCACCGGTGACCGCTTAGAGCTCTCTAAAAACCGCAACCGCCTTAATCCAGCAAGAATCTTTATCCTGCTGGTCTTGATAGGTGCGGGTCTCCTGATCCTGCGTGCCAGGCAGACGGGCCAGGTGAAACCGCTGTTTCTCCCCACGCCTACTGCGACCCGCAACGCGGCTTCCTATCGTGATGAAGCAGAAGCGCACTTCACGGCTGGTGCGCTTGATAGCGCGATCCAGGCTTATCAAGAAGCCGTGCGGGTTGACCCTGAAAATGTAGAGCTGTGGGCACGACTCGCCCGGATACTGACTTACTCCAGCGCGCTTCAAACTACGCTCGAAGAAAGACAAGCGCGGCTTGCAAGCGCACGCGAAGCGATCGACAGTGCGGTTGAAGTCAACCCTGACGATGCATTTACCCACTCTATCCGAACATTTGTATATGACTGGTCGGCTTCTGCAGAGCTTAAGGACATCATCACGGAAGGTGACCGGGTGCGGGTGTCTGCGGTCATCGATGAAGGTGGGGCAATCACAGCCAATGTCATTGAGCTGGAAGGTCTGAGCGGGGAGCAGGCAGGCCAGGAGGGTGAAGTTGATGAAGGCGCTGCGCTGTTCTTTTCCGGCGAGGTTGAAGCGATCACCGAAAACGCATGGGTAGTTGGAGGCAGGACGGTTAACCTATCCCCGCTGACGGTCATCCGGGAGAAGAACCGCAAGGAAGCGTTCCTCACCGAGGCGGAGCGATCTGCCGCTCAGGCTGCACGCCTGGACCCTGAGAGCGTGCTTGGAACGGCCTACCTGGCGGAAGTTTACGTCGATCAGGGCAACGTCGCCCAGGCGAACGACCTGGCCGAGACGGCGCTGCAACGGGCTCTGGCAGGAGATGTCACGCAGGAGTTCTTGATGGATATCCACCGTGTATACGCCACGGTGCTGGAGAACCAGGGCCGCTATCAATCTGCGATCCAGGAGTATTTGAACGCGGCGAAGGTCAACCCGAACCTGACCTTCCTGTACATCAACATCGGCGCAAACTACCGTGCCTTGCGGGATTTCGACACGGCGATCGAGTATTTTGCCAAGGCGGCCAAGATCAACGAACAGCTCGGCGTTGAGGATCCCAACCCTTACCTGTCGATAGGGAACACCTATGCACGCGATGGCGAGTTCTTTGTCGCCGCTTTGAACGTTGAGCGTGCGCTGCAGATCGACACGGCGAATCCGGATATCTACGCGCGCCTCGGAACAGTCTATTATCAAGCCCGCAACTACGAGAGTTCAATCCCGGTCTTCAAGTGCGCCCTCGAGGGCTGCACGGCACGCGAGAGCGGCGACTTGCTTTGTGAACTAGGCATTTATCTTTGCGAGCAGGGCAGCGACCAGGCGCTGGAACTCGGAGCCCAGGTCAACCCACTGCCACTTATCAACGAGACTGTTGAGTATTATTACACCTATGGGTCCGCGTTGACCTTCTACGCCGGCTCGGATGAATACGAAGGTGACGCCTGCGCGGACGCTGAGGAGGTCTTTACTCAGTTGATGGCTAAATACGGCACAGATCCACTGGTGGCTGCGATCGTAGCCGAAGGTCGTGCGATTTGTGCTGCTCCGGGTGCTTTCAGCACCCCGACACCTGTGCCGACGCCCACACGTCCTCCTATACCCACCGAAACCCCTTGACAGCCCGAACGAAGTTCGGTAAACTTGCCACGCAATTAGCACTCTAAGGCTTAGAGTGCTAATACGCTGTAAAACCACTTTAAACCCTATTTTTATGAGGAGGGTCGGCATGGCACTCAAAATCAAACCTCTGGCCGATCGCCTGGTGGTCAAACCTCTCGAGGATGAAGAGGTGACACCGAGCGGTATCGTTCTCCCTGAGACGGCAAAGGAAAAGCCGCAGCGGGGGGAAGTGTTAGCAGTAGGGCCAGGAACTCGAAACGACGACGGCGAGCACATCGCAATGGACGTCTCCGTCAAGGATAAAGTCCTGTTCGCCAAGTATGCTGGGACCGAGATCAAAATGGATGATCAGAAAGTCCTCATCCTGCGTGAGAACGACATCCTGGCAATTCTTGAGGACTAATTCCCGACGTTGCATCGCAAACGTTGAGATTTGAAATAACACGAAATCAATGACAGGAGTAAAAGAATTATGACTGCTAAGCAACTTGCATTCGCGGAGGACGCACGTCGCCGCTTGAAGAAAGGCGTGGATGTGCTCGCCAACGCGGTTGCGACGACGCTCGGTCCGAAAGGGCGCAACGTCGCGTTGGACCGCAAATTTGGTTCACCCACGATCACGCACGATGGCGTGACGGTGGCGAAGGAAATTGAGTTGGAAGATCCCTATGAAAACATGGGCGCCCAGCTCTTGAAGGAAGCTGCAACGAAAACAAACGACATCGCTGGCGACGGCACGACGACGTCAACCGTGCTGGCACACGCTATGGTGACCGACGGTCTCAAGAGCCTGGCGGCCGGGGCCAATCCGATGCTGCTCAAGCGCGGCATTGAAGCGGCGGCCAAGGAGATCTCTGATGCGATCGGCAAGCAGGCGATCGACGTCACTACTAAAGAAGAGATCGCATCTGTTGCGGCAATTTCCGCCCAGGATCCCGAGATCGGCGAGTTGATCGCCGAGGTGATGGACAAAGTCGGCAAAGACGGCGTCATCACGGTCGAAGAATCCAAGGGTCTGGAGTTCGAAACCGAGTATGTCGAGGGTATGCAATTTGATCGCGGCTACATCTCGCCTTACTTCGTGACCGATCCCGAGAACATGGAAGCTTCGATAGAAGATCCATATATTC
>JASFUN010000333.1:0-3319 GCA_050050255.1 Anaerolineales bacterium
ACTGCTCGGGGACCGGGAGCAAGTCAGCATCTTCCCCGCCAAGCACTTCATCACGGAAGAAGAAAAGCTGAAAGCGGCCCTGAACGATATCGAAAATGAGCTGCATACCCACCTGGAACATCTCCGTCAGCACGATCAACTGCTGGAGGCACAACGCCTGGAGCAGCGTACACTGTATGACCTGGAGATGCTGCGCGAGGTGGGATACTGCTCTGGCATCGAAAACTACTCACGACATCTGGACCAGCGTCCGCCCGGGTCTGCCCCGTGGACGCTCATCGATTATTTCCCGCCCGATTTCTTAATGGTGATTGACGAGAGTCACATGACGATACCGCAGGTGCGGGGTATGTTCGCCGGGGACCGATCCCGAAAAGAGACTCTCGTAGAGTTCGGCTTCAGATTGCCTTCAGCCCTGGACAACCGCCCACTATCCTTCGAAGAGTTCGAGAAACGCGTTGGACAGGTCATCTATACCTCTGCCACTCCAGGCCCCTACGAACTCGAGCATGCCACGCAGGTGGTAGAGCAGATCATCCGCCCGACTGGTCTTGTTGATCCAGAGGTCGAGGTGCGTCCGGTGGAGGGTCAGATCGACGACTTGATCGGCGAAATCAAGCGGCGCATCCAGGTCGGCGAGCGCGTGCTGGTCACGACACTCACAAAGAGGATGGCCGAAGATTTATCCGAGTACTTATTGGAACTCGGCATGAAGGTCCACTACCTGCACTCGGAGATCGACACCATCGAGCGCGTTGAGATCCTGCGCGATCTACGCATGGGCGTGTACGATGTCGTCGTCGGGATTAACCTGTTGCGGGAAGGGCTTGACCTTCCAGAGGTCTCGCTCGTGGCGATCCTGGACGCGGACAAGGAAGGTTTTCTGCGTTCTGACACCGCCCTTATCCAGACGATTGGACGTGCTGCCCGGCACGTCAACGGCCGGGTGATTATGTATGCGGATCGCATCACGGATTCGATGCGTCGTGCCATTGATGAAACCGAGCGCCGTCGCGAGAAACAGGTCGCCTACAATCAGGAGCACGGCATTGAACCCGTCAGCATCATCAAGGAGATCCGCGACCTGACGGATCAGATGGCTGCCCGTGCGGCAGCGGAGGAGCCTGGAGAATACAGGGCGATCGTCCCCGCACAGCTACCAAAGGACGAGCTTCATAAGCTGATCAAGGAGCTAGAACGTCGCATGCGCAGGGCCGCCGAGGAACTCGAGTTCGAAAAGGCTGCTGCTTTACGCGATCAGATCTTTGAGATGCGAGAAGCGCTTGTTGAGAAACAGAATCTTCCACCGTGGAAACGGGCCAAAGCGCTGGCTGCGGAGGATCCACTTATCGAATACCTGTCGGAAGAATAAGGCGGTTAAGCCGTCCGACCCCCGGTTGAATCTTCAATTTATCGAGGCACTTTTCATCTGCACTGGCTGTTTAACGCACATGGCCGCCGGTTAAGGCGACCAAGGCGGAGGGATAACGGGCGGAGATTGCCCGTTGTAAGGTACGCATGCATTATGCCAAAAAAAGTTGGTTTTGGGTGACCTTTGAAAGGTGGCTGTAAGGTTATTCGTAAGGCACTCTGGCACCTGATCACCCAGGCACATGGGGTTGCACCCAGGACGATCAGCAGGAACAAGAAATCCCCTACCACGCCTCCCGGAAAGAGGGTGATAAAGGGGATAATCAGTATCAAAATATTGAGGTCAGGCCAACATGCAAGTCAGCTGCCACGCGTTGTCGAAGGCGCCCCTGCCGCGATTCGAACGCGGAACCTATGGATTAGAAGTCCATTGCTCTGTCCAATTGAGCTACAGGGGCAGCAGGCTCATTGTACGTCAGAGCTAGATGATGATCAATCCCTGCAAAATTGGCTAAACACCACGGAGGCGTCAAATACGTCCGTAACTTTGCAGCAGCTGGATGTAGCTTCCTCGCTCGAACGCCGTAGGTTCTATGTAGGCCTGCAGGCTGACTTCGCCGCGCACATCTTCGAGGCTCTGCATGCCCAAGTCATCGAGCAGCTGCTCCGTCTCCTGCACGATCCCCGTCAAACGATCTACACCCTCAGCAAGCAACACGGAACAGACATTAGCCACATTTGCCCCTGCAAGACTGGCTTTCAGCACATCTTCGCCCGAGTGGACTCCGCTTGTGAGAGCAAGGGAGCAATCTACCTGTCCATATAATATGGCAATCCAACGGAGTGGAAGCAGGATGTCTTCCGGTCGACTTAAAGCGATCCTTGGGACAACGCTTTTTTCTCTGACATCAATATCAGGTTGATAGAAACGGTTGAAAAGCACCAGTGCATCAGCCCCGGCTTGATCAAGACGCACGGCGATGTCGGGAAACGCGCTGAAAAACGGACTCAGCTTGACCGCAATTGGCAGGTCGACCCGTTCCTTTACCGAGCCCAGGATGTCAAAATACAGGTTTTCGATGTCCATCCCCAGCAGGTTGTCTGTTGTGGGGATGAAATAAATGTTCAATTCAATCCCGTCCGCACCCGCCTCTTCAAGCATATGTGCATAATCCAGCCACCCACCCTTGCTGGTGCCGTTCATACTTGCAATCACTGGGATGTCCAGGGCTTCTTTTGCTTTATGGACATGCTCGACATATGCGTCTGCGTCACGGACATAGTCGTTCTCACGTGGAAAATACTCCAGAGCATCTGCTACACTCAATTCTCCGTCGGTCACCATCTCGGAAAATTCCCCCGTCTGCAGGGAAACCTGCTCCTCAAACAGTGAATACATTACGACCGCAGGAGCACCTGCATCCTCAAGGTTTTTTAATCCATCCAGCGTTCTTGAGATTGGAGAGGCGGAGGGCACAACCGGATGCTTGAGGTTGAACCCCATGTATGTAGTGCTCAGATCTGCCATGCTAGTCCTCCGAGTCTGTTTTACTGGCGTCAGCTTAGGCAACCATCACGGCTGCGCTCCGATGGAGTGGGCAGCCTTGTTGATTGTAAAACTTCCCGATCATGATCAGCAACCGCTGATCATCCGCTTTTTACCAGTACAAATGAACGTTGTTGTTTGGGAGCAATACTATAGATAGCCCATGCCTGCCTGCTTGGAAAGCCCCCTATTCGGTATACGGACGGATGCCTTTGTAAACACGCGGTCCGGAGAGGGTCCGCAGGATCATGCGAGGGGGTCTATTGAGCTTTTCCCCTAATTCGATCGGGGAAAGCGGTATGTTGCCGTTCGATAGGAAGACACGGAAGACCGCGTTGACCAGCGTCGTTTGCGGGGTGAGATAATCATCCTGGAGTGCACAGTGTGTGATAAGTGTGTGTT
>JASFUN010000334.1:0-3317 GCA_050050255.1 Anaerolineales bacterium
GCGACTTCCGCAGCTGTCGGCAGCAGGGTGAACACATCATCAAGAGCGATGTCGGTTTCGACAAATGCCTTAAATTGCTCGTAAAGTTCAGGGACGCGCGTGAGGCCGTTTATGCTCAAAACCTCTCTAAAGAGTGCCATGATGACTTCTTGTTCGCGGCGTAGACGATCGAAGTCGCCCGTCGTTTTGCGCATGCGGACATAGCATAAAGCCTGAAAGCCATCCATGTGATACTCACCTGGCGAGTATGTCCACTGGCGTCCACATTTATCCGAGAGGTAACCACCGACCTGAACGTCGATCCCGCCGAGGGCATCCACAACGCCCATGAACCCGTAGAAGTTGACGCGTACGATGTGGTCAACTTCCATGCCGAAGTTATAGAGGATTGTGTTCTTTACCATCTCGTCACCGCCCCTACCGTCGGCGACGTTGATGCGGTCAACCCTCCATCCGGGTATGTACACATACAGATCGCGAGGGAAGGAGAGCAGTTTTACGCTGTGCTCTTTCGGATCGATGGAGACCAGCATCATGACGTCTGTTCGGTGACCGTATTCATAGGGCCGCTGATCAGAGCCGAGAAGCATGATATTCACGAGATCGTCGTTGTTTTCGTGCGGTTTGACCGGCCTTCGAATCTCGATGGCGGATGCCTCCGCCGGTGGCGGGAAACTCTCCCAGGGATCAACCGGGGTTGCAGTGGCAGGAGGCATCGGCGTGGTGGGCGGTAAGGGAGTTGGTGTGATCGTTGGCTGGGCCGGATTGAATGGTGTCGCCGTTGCGGTGGCGTCCGGAGGTACGGTGACAAGCGGGCCGATGAGCGGAGCCGCGCCGCCCAGGAAGCCGCCCGCGAACGTGCTGCAGGCAGCCACAATGAATATCAAGCCAAGCATGGTCACCAAGAGCTTGATGGTGAAAGGAAATTGGCTGCGGACGAAATTTTTTCTGCTCATATCTTTAGCAACGAATCAATATACCTTAAAGTTCCCGATTATGTTGCATTCGTTCCACCAAACTCGAGCCTCCAAAACGCTATTTTGTATGAAAATACACAAACTCCCGCACAGATAGCGGTAAATTATGTGCAATTCACATGCCAAATCAACAGCCAGGGGGATATCTCAATTCTGGGGCAATCAACCGATCACATTTGTGCGAGTAATTGGTCATTTTTTGCATCGCGATCTTCAGCGAGCGGGAGCAAGACGACAAACGTTGTGCCAAAATTCTCCTTGCTTTCAATCCAGATTCGACCTCCCATCGCTTCGACGAGCGTTTTCATGATCGAAAGGCCAATGGGTTCCTCGCCAAGTCCCATGAGAGGAGGCCCTTCGGGAGGGTAACTGGGGTCAAAGACACGATAGAGGTCCGCGGCGGGTATGCCCCGCCCTTCGTCGCTGATGCGCAGGGTCAAGAAACCAGTCGCATCAGCCTCCGCGATGCGAACGCCCACGCCCACAACGCCCCCCTCGGGTGAAGCCCCGATCGCGTTGTTCAGCATATGAATGAGAATCTGCGATATCGCGTCTGGGTCGGCCATGACCCGGGGGATGTTCTGAGGAACACGCTTACGAAGGTGCAGGCCCCGTTTCTCAAGCGCAGGTCGGACCTGATCCAGCGAGTCGTCAATCCAGTAGGAGAGGTCCAGAGAAGTGGGGAGCACCTCGAGTGAACCGGTCTCAATGGCTGCGATATGGATCAACTGGTTGAGCAGCTTGGCCAGCTCTTCGGTTCCATCTCGTATGCGTTCAACGTAGAGAAGCGCGTCATTATCCGGGAGCGGTTCAAGCTCATCAGACAGCAGATCGGTATATCCTACGATGGCTGCCATAGGTTGGCGCAGATCTTGCGCGAGGTGGGCAAGTCGCTGCAAATCGCCGCCCTCTTCCGCAAGTGGAGCTGTGCCATCCGGGAGCGCATCGAGCAGGGCTAGCTGCGTCCGGGCTTCGGATAGTTCCTGCAGGCTGTGCTGCAGCTCGTATGAGAGCTGGGCGATCTGATCGTTATCGGAGGGTTCTTGAGGCTCGGTCACAAATTCCTTCATGCGGTCAATTTCTGATTCGAGCAGTGAAATCGTCTCCCTTGCGAGGCTGTTGTTCTGCAGGAATCCGGCAAGCTCCTGGCCGGCGCGATCCGTCGCTTCCAGCAATTGGTCGGTCAGCTCCGTGTTTTCGCGCAAGAGGCGTTCAACTTCCCGGCGGGTCTCTTCGATGTTGGCGCTCGGTGAAGTCATGGCTGCATGCAGGGTGCGTTCGTGTTCTCGCAGTTGAGAAAATCGCCGTCCGATTAATTGCGCGAACGATTTGACCGCTTCCATGCTCACGTTCGACCACCGGCTGCGGGCATAAGGGGAGAGCAGGACGAGCCCACCGACGAGCTCGCCATTGTAGGCAATCGGGGCCATCAGGAACGGACCCGTCTGTGCGAGGCCGAGTGAATTGCGCAGGACCTGTGCGTCAGGGATCTTGGTCCCTGCAGGCAGCACAAGCGGTTGTTTCCGCCGCAGTGCCTGTGCAAGCACAGGCAGTTCCTTAGTTGTGTAAGTCTCTCCTTCGATGAACTTTTCGCTGATAAGGTCGTAGGCTGCAGCGACAGAGAGATATCCGGAAGGGTCTGGCGGGGTAATCAAGAAGCAAAGTTCAGATTTCATACTGCGGGCGACGCTCTGAACCGCGCCGCGCGCCAGGATATCCTGGGAACTTGATTCCAGGATGCTGGTCGTCTCCTGCAAGATCTCAGGCAGGAAGCGCGCTTCCTGGTCGGAGCGGGAAACAGGCTTGTGGGCGACCTTCGGTCGTGACCGGGATATCGACTGGCTTGCGCCGCTCATGGCGATAAGAGGATATGCTCCCAGCTCCGCCCACCTCACTAAGGCAGCGAACGAGGCATCTGAGGGTCCTAAGGTCAGGTGCAGTCCGTAACCGGCTGCGAGCAATGCGAAGCCTGCCAGGTGCAGCGATCGGTATTCCACCTTTTTGGCCAGCGTCCATCCGCACAGGAAAAGGCAGAAGATGAAGCCCATGAGGGACCAGATGGCGTCGGCGACTGTGCGGTTGAAGTATGGCGTGATCCCGCTGGTCGTGAAAAGAACCGTCGTCAATAATCCCAGGGCAGCAATAGCCAGCGCGCCTAAAAGCCCCAGATCCCAGCGTTGGCTTTCGCCAGGGTGAAAAAGACCCCAGGACAACAGCAGCAGGCTCGATATGTCTACGAATCGGTCCAATGCCGGCAAGACGACGGTGCTGTTCAGGTTCCCCATCCAGATAAACGCGGTGTAACCCATAAGCGCGATTCGCATGAATAGAATGCCGAGC